>JAVYMA010000003.1:66858-96787 GCA_038740345.1 Methanomassiliicoccales archaeon | reverse complement strand
TATCGTCTTGAGTTCAATGCCACGCAACTTAGCCATCTCCGTCATTTTCCATTCCAATACTTCTTTGAGCGCCTTTTTAGTCCCGTGCATATGTCCCTCGGCCACATATCCCCCTTTTCCATCCTTTCGGAAGGCGTAGGCGATTCCGGCTGATATCATCTCACCTTCGCCCCCCCTCATCTGGGCCAATACGCAGAACGTTATCCCCCCCATGGGGAGTTCCCTAACAGGGACCTGTTTAGCACCGATGGGAAGGACAGATGAGACCGACACCAGGTTCTGCTCGCCGATCTTTGCAGCCTTCAATGCTTCATCGAAGGCATTGAGATCTGAGACCTTACTAACGGCGCAACCTGAAGTGATGAAAAACTTCTTGGGGACTAGATTCATGAAGCGAGTTATCTAATTATAGAATTTAAGGTTATCTCCAGACAGGTCATTTCCCTTTGGGTTGGTAAACCCTCAGCTCGCGCTCCAGCATCTTGACTTCTCGCGAGGACAGGGCTTGGGGGCTCAAAGGGATGATAAACAGCGCGTCTTTGACCGCCACATTTTCATTCACCAGTTGTAGGAATTTAAGCACCTTGATGAAATTATTCTGAGACATGAGGTATTCAAGCCCAGACAGCAGAACAATGCCCCCTTCAGGATTATCAAGGAACCCCTTCACCTCTGCATATATCAAAGGTATGTTAGTCGGTTCACGAGCGTATTTTATGTCTCTCTCATAAGACAACCAAATGAAAGGGCATTCGCCGATATCGAACTTCTTCTTCACTTTCTCAGGATATTCGCGCGATATCCACATGCCCTTATAGCCATTTGAGACGTAATCTTGGAATACATCGAAACCTGCATAGGGGTCTTCTGACTCTATCAAATATGAATATCCAGGCTCTAACTTGTGGATGGATTCCGATTTCCCTTGCCTCCGACCGATTTTGTAGGTCCCCTCCACGGGACGGAGCGTATGGACGCACAATTCCTTACCGTCCGCAATACAATCTATTTCCGTAGCCTCGTATCTGCGCTTGAGCAGTGAAGAGACCATACCAGCGAGATACCCCCTGGTAAAATCGCATCTTCTTCCTTGCCTAGCTTCGATAGAGTCTTGAAGGGCAATTTCAATGAAGTCCTCTTCCATTTTATTTATGACCATCCTGCTTAGACCGGTCTCAGACCATAGTTGGAGCAGCACATCCTTCAATTGTGAGGAAGTCTCAGCTTCGACACCCAGGGCTTGAATCATGCCAACACCAGCCCTATACCCAAATCTGGCCAGTGTTTCTTTGGCCTCTTCGTCCTCTATCAATTCCAGCTCTTCTCTTAGGTCCCTCAAAGCTGAGCCAGGCATTACAAAGAATGGATTGCTCTCATCGCTCACGCTACCTCCTCCATTATTAATCTACCGAGCTCGAGGAAGGCCTCCTCCACTCCTTGGCCAGTCTTGGCAGAGGTGATGATTAAAGGCCCACCCAGAATCTCCCGCGAAGCGTTTAATTTATTGTCAGTGACCTTGCTCTCCAGGTCCGCCTTGTTGGCAACAATCACTATCTTGGCATTGGGTGCAATACGCAGGAAGTCGTCTCTCCATTTTAGCAGATTATCTAACGTTTCAGGCCTGGTAAGATCAAATACCAAAAGAGCGCCGTTCGCGCCTTTGTAATAGGCGGAATGCAAGGCATCATCGCTCTTTTGGCCCAGTATATCCCAGAGCATGAGCATGAGCTCCACCTCGTCGAGCACGAGCACTTTCTTGGTGACTTTCGTGCCGAAAGAGACTATATAATCATCTTTGAAGACATCCTCCACGAAACGGCGCACCAAGCTTGTTTTTCCCACTGCCCCATCGCCGAGCAGGCAGACTTTCCGAATGAACTTCCGCCTCTCCATTCTGGACCAAGATGAGTATAGCCGCAGGGATTTAAGTAATGGTCGCCCTCATTGTCCGTTCGAAGGTCCTAACTATATATCACTGACTCATCGCTTCTCTTCGAGGGCTGGCGCATGGCTTGCATGGCGGATTTCAGCTCTCTCTCCAAGCTCTCCGCCTCCTTAAACAATGGCTCTGGGTCCAATTTTAGCTCCGGAAGCATTTTGGCCAGCTGCTCCAACAGTCTCGCCGCTCCTCTGGCATCAGGGTAATCCGCTCTTGCAGGTCCGAGAAGACAGATGGCATCATGGCCTAGACGATCCGCTTCGTAAAGCAAAACCCCTGAGACTCCAGAGACCATACCCTCGCTGAATTCTTTCAAACCATAAGTGGCAAGCATTTTTTTACATCTCTCTCCAGTCGCCACTGCTAGGATCTCTCTCTGCTCAGGATTCTCTCCTAAATTCATCCCCTCTAAACAAAGAACGGTTTCTATGTTGTTCTTGCGGCACCATTCAAAGATTACATCCACCAGAGGCCTTAATTGATTAGGTGAGGGCATGAACTCAGAGGTAATCACAACCAATTGCTCACACTTCTCACCCGGACCATCGCAGACTCGTGTCCCAGCATAGATTCTCATCGGAGGGTGGATGTTTCCCTCGTGAACGATGGAGTAGGGCGGGAAGTCGTCGGATATTATCGCTGCGATACGCTCCAGCCTCATCTGCTTCACGATGAAGTTGGAAGCGATGGAACTTACCAGCCCTATACTTGGAAATCCAATGACCACCAAAGCTCGGTCAAGCGCCAATTTCTTGTAATCATGGATGAAGATGCCCTGTTGCATGAAGATCCTATTTGCCATTGCCCGCGCCTGTACTTATATCCTTTCTGGAAGTAGGGAATTGTTTGCAAAGTCAGATCCGATATATCAGGGGAGACAAGGCGGCATCTTAAAATGGGTTGGCGTGCGTTAGGCGGCTCAATGAAGGCCATTACGAACAGGGAAGAGCAGCTTCTTATGCATCGGACACCTGGTGGAATTCCTGTTATCGTTGATAGACTCAATCATAGCCGCGCAGCCGCGGTAGCAGTCAATATTTCGGTAGGTTCTCGTGACGAAAGACCAGAATTTTGTGGCATAGCGCATCTCCTGGAGCATTTGCTCTTCAAGGGGACGAAATTCCACACCTCTAAAGAGATCAACAGCATCGTCGAAGCTGCTGGAGGGGAAATGAACGGCTATACGGGGAAGGAGATAACATCGTATTACATACAAACCCTAGATGAGACTATCAACACTGCCCAGCAGGTTTTAACCGAGATGGTTCGCCACCCTCTATTGGACCCCAAGGACGTGGAGATGGAGAAGAAAGTGGTCATGCAGGAGATAAAAATGGTTGAAGACGATCCAGATGGCTATATCCATGAGCTATTAGTGAAGGCGGCATGGGATGGGAATCCCATGGCAAATCCTGAGGGAGGTTCGATAGAGAGCGTTCTAGCCATGAGGCCAGATGACATTCGTCAGTACTTTGTTGACCATTACCGCCCTCCCTATTTGAGCGTTGTAGCCACCGGCAATGTAGATGCGGGCCAAGTATTGAATTGGGCATCGCGCAGCTTTGACGATTTGGCTAAGTCATCCATTAGTCGCGAACGTCTAGCTCCCGTCTTTCATTCAGGTGTAAAACTGTTTCCTAGAGACGGGGATCAAATGTATGTGGGTATGGGCTTTCCTGGGCTCCCCGCTGCGCACCAAGACCGTTACGCCCAGAATCTTCTCAGTGTAATACTGGCGGCGGGTAACTCGTCCAGACTATATCATAAAATAAGGGAGGAAAACGGTTTGGTATATTCGATATATTCTCTTTCATATCCATTTACCGATTGTGGCCTTTTTTCCATATTCTTCTCCACATCCTCTGATAATTGCATGAAGGTGCTGGAACTTATCGCTGAAGAGATTAGGAATCTCAAAAGCAAGGGGTTGGAGAAGGACGAGCTCACTCGCGCTAAGCGCTGGTTAAAAGGGATGATCGTCCGCAAATTAGAGCCTGTGGAAAACCGTATGTTCTTCCATGGGGAGCATTTCCTTCAAACAGGCTCGTTGCTGACAGAGGAACAAATGCTCCAGCGCTTAGAGATGGTAAAAGAGGAAGATGTGCTTAAAATTGTAGAAAGGATGTTGAATGCTGGAAAATTATGCCTTGCCATCCACGCATCCCCTGAAGAGGGAAGCAAGGTGGCAAGATTAGCCGAATCCTTGGAATTCTGATGCCTACCGTTGAGGCTCATTAAGCAATTCCAATACCGTCTTAACCGCCATTGGCAAGGCTGCCTTAACAGGAGAGGTCATCTCCTCGGAGATGTCATAAGTGTTCTGAGCTTCTATCGCTACGAACTTAATGTCGGCCGGAAAACGTTGAGGTTCAAGGAGCTTTCCCAGCTCAAAAGCCGTCACTATATTCGTTTCATGAGGGTTCGATCCATGAACAGCATAGGCAAAGGAATCGCGCTCGAGAACACGAACGGTGCCAGGTGCAAACTCGCCTGAAGTGATGGCGTCGACGATTATGACTCGCTTATAATCTAATAGCATTTCTATAAGATCGAGACCGCTGACACTTGCCTCTTCCACATCCGTATCCGGCAAGCCCATTTCTTTTATTGCTTCGGCCACTCTTAGGCCGATTTGATCGTCACTTATGAAAGGCGATCCTATGCCAAGCACAAGCTTCTCTTTCTTTGGCGCCATCAATCGACGGAAAGGCGCGTGGAATAAAAGGTTTTTGAATCTTATCTTGTACATCTCGGCTGGACATCCCCGGAAAAAAGAATCTAGGGATTTATTCGAAAGTGGAATCTTACAATTGAGACGGTAATAAAAAGTTCGTCGAGGGACCTAGAACGTCAGCGATTAAGAACACTCGGAATCCTTCATGCCACTCGTTAACCCTTGGGATGAGTTAGGCGAAGATTTTAAGGGAGAAAATCTTGAAGTCTTGGCAGCTGCATGGCCGATCGATGCGAATTGAACCCGTCATATCCTTAAGGGTTAACGGTCGGACGCTCACGCCTCATCAGTTGGAGGTACTCCTGGAAGTGCATCGGCAGGGGAGTCAGAGGAAGGCCGCTTTGGCGCTAGGGCTAGCCACGCCTGTGGTTAACAAATTGCTTCGCCAAGTCCAACGTAAGGTGGGTGAAAGCATATTGGATACTTCCCCTCATGGAACTGAACTTAACGAGGCCGGAAACACCCTCGCCTTAGAGTTCGCCGCCGTAAGCGCCAGGATGAGAGTGAAGGATTCAGTGGTGGTAGGAGGCACTTTGCTTACTGAAGAGATGCTTTTGACCTCACTTTCACGCCTCGATTCAAAGGCTAGATACGACTTGATAATTTCCGACGACCAGCGCAATCTAAAAGATTTCAATGCGGGCCTCATGGATGTTGTGGTCCTGGATGACCCGCTCTTCGCTTACGAGTTGAAGGGAGCCAAATTCGAGGAGCTGGCCACTGACCGTCTGCTGCACATCGATAAGGGGGAGGCGCATGTCTTCTTCAGGTATGGGGCTCAGAGGATAGGCTACAGGCACCTCGAGACCACGGGACGAAAATATAGCATCGAGGGAACCACTCGTTCCCTCACGCACTTGCTCAAGTCAGGGAAGAGCTTCTTCATCAATGAATCTTTTGCCCTCAGAAAGGGCTTGCGACTTGCCAGTTCCATCGATCCCAGATTCACGGAGCACAGGATATTGGCGCTTTATCGCCAAGAAAAACCTGAAATCTCATGGCTGATGAGAGAATTGAGCAGGGAGCGTCTTTTGCAGTAGCATTTACCATTTATGGTAATACAACGTTGATTTTTTCTCATACTTTTATATAAGGCCGTGACGGTCAGCCCCTCAGGTGCTTCGATGACCAAGATTGCTGAGCCCAATCCGGCATTCACGAAGATGGTTGAGAAAGGAGGACCTGGTGGCGAGACTTTGATGCTATGCTACCAGTGTGGAACTTGTACTGCGTCCTGTCCATCAGGTCGTTTAACGGCCTTCAGGACGAGACAGATAATCAGGAAGGCCCAGCTCGGGCTGAAGGATGAGATACTTCCTTCGGATGACCTATGGCTGTGCACCACCTGCTACTCTTGCGTAGAAAGGTGTCCGAGAGAGGTGGAGATCACGGATATCCTGTTCATATTGCGCAACATGGCTGTAAGGGAGGGTCATATGGCCGAACAGCACAAGAAGATAGGAGAGAATATGTTGAAACATGGAGCCACCGTCCCCGTCAAAGAGGAGGTCATGAAGCTGAGGGTTAAGATGGGATTGCCAGAGAATCCGCCTACAACCGTTGGGAACAAGAAGGCCATGGAGGATTTCCGTAAGATAATGGAAGAGTGCGGTTTCGACAAGCTGATGAAAGGAGGGAAGAAGTGAATGTCAGGTAGGTACGCTTTCTTCCTGGGTTGCGTGGCCCCCCTCAGATACCCAGGCATCGAATTGGCCACGAGGGAGATATTCAAGTCATTGGGCGTTGAATTGGTGGAGCTCGAGGGTGCGGGGTGCTGCCCGGCACCAGGTGTGATTCGCTCTTTCGATCAGACCACATGGCTGGCCCTAGCTGCTCGGAATCTGGCTTTGGCGGAGCAGAAGAAGACGGACATAATGACGATCTGCAATGGATGCTATGGCTCCATGTTCGAGGCCAATCATATTATGCAGCATCACCCAGAGGAGATGAAGAAAGTTAATGATGTTCTGAGCAAAGTAGGCCTCAAATACAATGGAGCAGTGAAGGTGCGCCATTTCGCTGAGGTTCTATATAAGGACATCGGTATGGAGAAGATCAAGGCGCATGTGAAGAATCCCTTGAACTATAACATAGCTGTGCATTATGGCTGCCACTTCGTAAAGCCTACACGTGTGAAGCATCTGGACGATCCAGAGAGGCCAAGGATATTGGACGAGCTGGTGGAGGCTACTGGCGCCAAGAGCATAAACTATAAGGACAAGCTCATGTGCTGCGGAGCTGGTGGTGGGGTTCGCTCCAGGGACAACAAGACCGCGCTAAGAATGACAGAGGAGAAGCTAAAGAACCTGAAGAAGGTGAATGCTCAGATGATCGTGGATGTGTGCCCGTTCTGCCACTTGCAGTACGATGCGTCCCAGAACGACCTTCCCGGATATAATATCCCCGTCATTCACCTGTCCCAGCTCTACGGCATGGCCTTCGGACTGCCGCGTGACAAATTGGGACTAGAAGCGCATGTGACTAAGGTAAACCTCTAAGGTCTGAATATGTTCAGGGCAGAGTTGGTCGGGGTTTATACCGTAGGGGAGATCCCTGAGCAACTGCTCCCCTTTGTTAACATTCAGGCGAAGAGGGAGAGGAAGGAGCTCAAGCAGGGCGAGAAAGTAGCCGCTTTCAGGATAGAAGGCACATCTTCCTTTGTGGTGGCGTTCATCTCCACCCTCAAGTCCGTGAAGGAGATGGAGGAACGGCTTAAGGAACAGGAGGTTGCGCTCGACTCTCTTTCTAAGCGCTGCCTTGAGTCTGTACTGAAGGAATATGGGGAAGCACTCTAAGCGACCTTCTAATCCCTTCATATTTTTTCAAATACCTTTTGGCCGTTGGCAAAAGAATTTATTGGGCCAGATTAAATAGGCACTCATGTCCTACTCAGCCTCTGGAAAAATAGGATCGATGGAGTGGACGCAACCTAAGGCCACTGCCAGGGCGTATGTTCTTAAGAAGGATGGGGAGGAGAAGGCGAGATTGACCTTCACCTCACCTCTAGGCTCATTGGCTCGCGGGGAATATGAGGGAAAAGTCATTACGCTTAAGCGTGGCGGATTCCTTTGTCCTTTCATATCTGTGAGAAGGCAAGGCGAGACCACGAACCTTGCCGTGCTCAGATTCAGCTGGGGGTTCGAGCTCTCTGGCCAACTATCGATGGCAGATGGGAGGAATTATATCTTCCATGGTCCGAGCATAAGGAAGGATTACTTCGAGATAACTGACCATTCGGGCAGGCCCCTGTGCAGGTTGACGCATGAGGCATCATTGTTGCGTCGCAGGGGGGAGTTCCATGACTTGGGGCTTACTGAGAAAGATCCTGAACCGCTATTCCTGGCCATCCTCTTGTGGTATGCGGCCATGATGATGTTCGACGAGGAATTGGCAGCCAGCAGCGCAGCAGCGCCAGGAGAGTGTCCTACTAGCGGGGTGGAAAGTGAGCGCGAGAAATAATCCTCAGAGGGTACTAGAGCTGAAGCAAACCAGGCCGATGGCTAGGCAATACGTACTTCTCGAAGAGGGCTTGGAAGTAGGATGGCTGCAGTTCTTAAAGGCATTCGGCTCTCTCGCGGAAATGGGGAGCAAAGGAAAGAGTTTCACATTAAAGCGTGTCGGTTTCCTCAGACCGATGGTAACGGTTCGGAAGAAAGATTTGGAAGAGGACATAGCTTATGTTAAGTTCGAGCGGAGCTGGGGTGTCAAGTGCACGCTGGAGTTATTGAATGGAGGTACCATAGAGATGAGAGGGCCTACGTTGAGAGACAGCAACTGGACTTTTTATCAATCGGACGGCGATTTGATGGTGTTCAGTTACAAACAAAAGCTGCTGTGCGTTGAAGGCACCTGTCAGATTCTAAAAGAATCAGCTTGGATTGACCCGATAATGCTCTCCTTGATCGGATGGTACCTGATAATCCTAATCTTAATGGAAAAAGTCAGTTGATCGCTTTCGCTTCGTGTTTCTCGACATTTCTTATTCAATTGGGTGTGAACCTCATTCTTCTCATAGCCAGTACCCATTTTTTAGCAGTATTGGCAGAGTTCATCGTCAAGTAAAGCTTTAATAGGCGTAACCATTTCGGAATCTGCCTTAAGCACGGAGGCTATTCAATTGGCTGAGAAGAAAAAAGCGGCCGCCAAGACGACGGCGCGCAAGGTCAAGGACCGATGGAAGGCGAAGGAGTGGTATAAGATCCTCGCGCCGATGATGTTCAACCAAGCTTCGCTAGGAGAGACGCCAAGCTCTGATCCCGCCACACTCATTGGCCGAACCACGGAGGTGACGGTCCACGATCTGACTGGTGACTTCTCCAAAATGCATGTGAAACTCAAGTTCAAAATCAATGACGTGCGCGGATTCGAAGCTCACACTGTGTTTGTGGGACAGGATCTTACCAGTGATTATATTCGCAGGCTGACCCGACGAAAGAAGACCAAAACCGACCATGTTATAGACGTGGTCACTAAGGACGGTTATAAGGTCAGGATAAAGCCGATGAGCATCACTGACAAGAGGATTCAATCCTCGCAGGAGACCGCAGTTCGCACCCTGATGACGAATGACCTTCAGGCTGCGGCAAGGGAAATGACGATTTCCGATCTGGTGAAGCAGATAATCTCCGGAGACCTGGCTAAAAGGCTATCCAATGCCTCAAAGGTCATCGTACCGATAAAGCGTGTGGAGATTCGAAGAACTGAGGTTCTGGAGATGGGTTCGGTTGAATCCCAGAATCAATCGATCATAGAGGCTCCACAACCGACCGAATCCCAGACCGTTACATCCCCCTCCTCTGAAACTGGGGAAGCGGAGGAGAGCGAAGAGTTAGCGGTAGAGGAAGAGGTCTTGGAAGAGAGTGAAGAACCAGAAGGATCAGAGCAATAAACCCCAAATGCCGGGGTGGCTCAGCCTGGTGGAGCGTCGGACTCATAGGGTAAGAGGAATAACACCGAGACCTCTCCAGGGAAATCCGAAGGTCAGGGGTTCGAACCCCCTCCCCGGCACCTAAATATTTCTGATTCTGCCTTGTGAAATCGGAGCCAGTTAATCATCCTCTACTCATATTCTCCTAACTTTATATTTCATATTCGAGAAGGATGTATCGTGGTATTGTCCGCATCCTTAATGTAGGAGCATCTCTGTCCTCGTGCGGGGTGAAAAAATAAGAGTGATAATCTACACTGGTAAAGGAGGTGTAGGTAAGACCTCGGTGGCAGCCGCAACCGCGCTAAGGGCTGCGAAGTTGGGCTACAAGACCATAGCCATCTCCACAGATCAAGCTCATTCCCTGGCGGACAGTCTCGACGTCCAATTAGGAGGAAAGCCCAAGCAGGTGGCTGAGAACCTTTGGGCATTGGAGGTGGATGTGCTGTATGAGATGGAGCACCGGTGGCAGGAGATTGACAAGTATGTCACGGAGTTCCTCGCCTCTCAGGGCATTGAGGGCGTGACCGCGAAGGAAATGACGGTCTGGCCGGGAATGGAGCTCATGTCAGCACTGTTCTATCTTTGGGAGTACAACGAGACCAAAGAGTTCGACGTTATTGTCATCGACACAGCACCCACGGGAGAAACTTTGAGATTGCTCTCCTTTCCTGATGTGAGCGATTGGTGGTTCGACAAGATCTATAAGGTCCTGAAGAACATTACCAAACTGGCAAGGGCGACGGTGGGGAAGGTGATGTCTGCTCCTCTGCCACCGGACGAACTCTTCAAGGACATAGACCATATAAGAGAACGCTTGAAAGTGGTCAAGAAGATCCTTGACGACCCTAACATAACCTCCATTCGTTTAGTGGTAAATCCCGAAAAGATGGTGATTAATGAGACTAAGCGTGCCTACACCTATCTTTCTCTCTACAATCTTACGGTTGACAGCCTGGTAATTAATCGTTTACTGCCGGAAGATGGTACAGGGGAGTACTTCAAAGATAAGCTTGAGGAACAGAAAAAGTATATGCAGATAATCGAGGAATCCTTCTCTCCTCTCAAAACTCTCAAGGCCACCCTCTTCTCCACAGAACTATTCGGCATGGATAGCTTGGAGCGCCTGGCGGACATGCTCTTCGATGGGGAAGACCCCACCCAAGTCTACACCACGGAGAAAGCCTTGCGCATCTATGTGGATAATGGGATAGATACCATCTCTATAAAATTGCCCTTCTCCACGAAACAGGAGGTAGAATTATATAAGTCGAGTGATACATTGATTGTGCAGGTGGGCTGGTACAAGAGGTCGGTGGCCTTGCCATACTCCTTGGTCAACAAAGAGGCCACCAAGGCTGAATTCAAGGATGGATACCTGCTGATACGTTTCGAGGGAGGTGAGCCGGTTGGCGAAAGGAAAAAGAACAGAAAAGGCCGATGAGGCCGTGGAGATAAATGCGGAGGAGAATTTAGAATCCGCTCAAGAGCAAGGGGCCTCAGGGGTGGCGGGGATGATGTCCAGGGAGACGCAAATGCACATATTCCGAGCGATGACCGAGCTGGCGCAGGCATTCGAGGGGATGATGCCTAAGAGCATGTTCCCGGAAGAGGCTAAGAAGCACGGCAAGGCGGCGAAGAAGGAGCTTTTACTAATGATGAGAGCCCTTATCGATGCAGAAATCGAAAGGGTGGAGAAGGGGAGACCGGGCGGAGAGGTCAAACTGAAGAAGATAAAGGTCGAGTGATGTTTCAGCTATGCCTAGTTCGTTCGATTGACTCACCCTTTACGCTGTCGCTCGAAGCATTCCTCGCAAAGCAACATCCCCTGTAGTTCCGCTAGATCGCTGGAATATGTTCCACAGCTCTCGCAGTAGCCCTCGCTCAAGTCTATGCGAGAAGAGGCGCAGGATGCTCCGATCTTGGACCATTCCCTAGTGAGTTCGATAAGGGAGGGAGAGAGGCGGAGCACATCATTCTCTGTGATTATTCCCACTAGGCTTCCTCCTTGAACCACCGGCAGACGACGCAATCTCATATCTGCCATCTTCCTGGATGCGTCGGCTACGCTTTCCTTAGGTCCGATGGTTATTAGAGGTGCGCTCATTATCTCCTCAACTTTGACCTTTGCAGCCGCTTTTCCCTCTGCCAATACCTTATGCACTAAGTCTTTCTCAGTAACTATCCCCACTGGTTTCCCCTTCTCTAAAACCACCAGGCTTCCGATATTCTCTTGACGCATCAGTTTGGCGGCCGATTGAGCTGTCATATCGGGAGTGATAGTCCTGGGATTCTTGCTCATCACCTCTTCTACCAAGATATCCTTCGCCCTTTCCCTCATGATGATATACTAGAGCGCGGAATTGATAAAGAGTTTTCTTAAGCCTCGCTTTTTCACTCTTCGAAACTTAGCAAATTTCGCTGACAAAAAAGGAGGTGAAAGTTTAAGCACACCAAATTTTACGAAAGAGACAAATATCATGAGAAGTTGGCGAAAATCCTAAGGTGATAGGGAAGAGCGATATGATAGGATTCGTATGATTCCAATGCAACCTCAATCATGAAACTTAGCCTCTTTGGCATCCCCATATCACGAATCTTTTAATATGGAAGGTCTAGAATCTACCATATGCACCTGGAGGTTCGCGCTAATAAGGCTGACGAATATGGTGCTTTAGCTCGTCAAGGTAATGACCATGAACGATAAGGAAGGCGAGTGCGCAGTTAGGATCGCGAGGCAGACAATCGAGGCGGAGGCTGAGGATAAGGATCCCGGTCAGATCGACGCTCCGGGGAGTTTTCGCGAAAAAAGAGGTGTCTTCGTGACCATTCATACATATCCAGATATGAACCTCCGCGGCTGCATCGGATACCCTGAACCAGTATATTCTTTGGGGAAGGCTTTGGTGAAGGCTGCTCAGGGGGCCTGCCATGACCCTCGTTTTCCCCGTCTCAGGGCCGAGGAGCTACCTAATATAGTCGTGGAAGTAAGCGTGCTGACACCTCCTGTGGAGATAAAGATAGACGACAGGAAGCGGCTCCCTTCACAGGTCAGGATAGGGCAGGACGGTCTCATAGTGGAGATGGGATATTATCGGGGCCTTCTGTTGCCCCAGGTGGCTACGGAGTGGGGTTTCGATGCAGAAACATTTCTCTCGGAAACGTGCATGAAGGCAGGGTTGACTCCTGATTGCTGGCTCGATCGAGCGTGCAAGATATACAAATTCCAAGCAGAGATTTTCGCTGAAGAGGAGCCAAGGGGCAAGGTGAAAAGAAAAGTCCTAGAGTGATGGCATGGAACTGGTGGTAGAGGGGAGGGCTTGGTTCAACGGCAAGCTGCAGCACCTTTGCATCGGCATAGATGAAGGAAAGATAGCGGAGATAAGAAAAACCCTGAAGGGAGATAAAAACCTGGACTTCAATGACAGATTAATCCTTCCTGCTGCCATCGACGTGCATACGCATATGCGGGATCCAGGGCTAACTCATAAAGAGGACTTCTCCTCAGGAACCATCGCGGCTCTGTTCGGAGGTGTGACCTGCGTTCTCGATATGCCAAACACAAAGCCTCCGACCTTAGGCCGAGATGAGGTCATATGGAAGAAAGAGATCGCTTCCAAAAAGGCTTGGACAGACTTTGGCCTCTTTGGAGGAATTAGCGAATCTTCCAATCCTCGGCGCATCGCTGATCTCGTGGTCGGTTTCAAGATCTATATGTCATCCACAACGGGGAGCATTCTCTTAGCCGAAGACGAGGGAATAAGAAGAGCTGTGGAAGCAATCCGACCTCTGAATAAAGTAATCAGCGTTCATGCGGAGGATGAACATTTGCTCTTGAAAAGAAGAGATATGAGCATTGTGCAGCATGGGGAGTCAAGACCGCCTCAAGCGGAAGCCTCAGCCATCGCTCGATTGGCCGAGCACTCGAAAAAGGCGAAGATCAACATCTGTCATGTAAGTTGTCGTGAAGGCCTGTCAGCGTTAGAAAAGGGAAAATTCACATGCGAGGCCACTCCTCACCATATGTTACTGGACATTTCCACGTGCTCTCGCAAAGGATATTGTAAAGTCAATCCGCCTTTAAGGTCTAAGGAGGATCGAGAGGCGTTACTCGCAGCTTTCGCGGTGGGAAAAGTGGATATATTGGCTTCGGACCACGCGCCTCATACTCCGGAGGAGAAGGAGATGGAATTCGATTCAGTCCCTTCAGGCGTTCCCGGGGTGGAAACCTCGTTCCCTTTGATGATGGCTCAGGTCAGGAAAGGAGCGATCTCGTTGGAACGCCTCGTCGATGCCGCCTGCACCAAACCCGCTTCTATATTTGGCCTGAACAAAGGTGCGATAGGGAAGGGAATGGATGCAGACTTGATGGTTTTGGACCCTCGTCAGGTAAGCCTCGTCTCCGCCCGCCGAGTGCGCTCCAAATGCGGTTGGACGCCCTTCGAAGGACATGAGGCCATCTTTCCCCAGGCCGTTTTCTTGAGGGGGCAATTGATGGTAGAAGATGGAGGACTGGTGGGGGAGCGTATAGGGAGGGACGTGGTTGCCAGGGGTAGATTTGCCACTTGACCTTTCGGAATTGCAGGGGCAGAAGTTCGTCTGCATCGACAACTGCTCCTTGTGTTGCCTATGTCAGCCCGAGTTATTAAGCTCAGAGGAAGAATTCTTCAGGCGCAACTATCCTCAAAAGATCATCATACGAAAGTTTCCGCATAAGCATACAGCCCTGGCCATGAAGAATGGATTTGGTCCGTGCACCTTCCTCGAGCATGGGAGATGCACCATATATTCACATAGACCGCATTTCTGCCGCCAGTTCCCCTTCCATGTACATTTGATGGAACGAGTACAGTTCTCCTTGGATCTTTCGTGCAGAGGGGTGTGGGAGGGAAGGGGCGAGGATGCCTCGGCTTTGGGCTTGAAATTGGCACTGGACAATGAAACGAGATTGCTCTCGGCCTTGAATCATGCCAAAAGAGTTCACCAAGAGTTCTTGGCCAATTGCAAGGAAGCAGGCCTGGTTCCATCGCCTCGCAAGCACCGCATAGCCTTCGAAAGCGTTCTACAGCGCACTTCAGAGCTAGGATTTCTAGGATGGATATTGGACAGGTCTATGGAAGAAGAGGAGATGAATCTTCTAGAGCATCCATCCAAGACCTATCTGGATGATTCTGGCTTGGAGGAGCTGCGAAAGGCCGCCATGGAGGTCTCGCTAGAATCCTTGGCCTCTGAGGATCCGATGTACTCTCCTGTCTATTGTAGCCCTGAAGGGAGGTGGAATTTGTTCCTGTCCTCCAATGGAGGCATCGAGATATACAGACTGTTGGATGACGGGAATATGGAGCGAGAGAGGAAGATAGACCCCAACCAGATACCTTTATTGCCGCCTGAAGCTGAAGGGAAGGAGCTCTTTTCTCGTTACCTGGGAATCTTGAATCGCAGGGACTCCTTGTTGGGCCACGCCTACTATCTTATGGACGAGTATGGCTATGAAGATTACTTCCCCAATGTATTCTATGGGGTTCTTGCATCTTCTGGTCTGGATCTTCTATGGAGGGCTTCCCTGCTCGCTTACATCTCAGGCGGTCGATTGGACTGGTATCATATTAGAGAAGGAATCATCTTCTATGACATGGATCGGCTGGATGCCCCAACCATAGGAGCTTTTGTCTGAATTCTCTAGCTCACAATGCATCCTCATCCCTTCTATCCCTCATCGTCTGGATGAACCTCTTCATCCAATTTAGACCGTAATTCGCCTGAGTTAGCGCGGGCCTAACATCTCCCCTCTCGTAATATGGAAGGACATCAGGAATGAACCAGGAGCGAATCCAATCGGCGAGAGTGAGCCTTCCTCGTCTTCTAAGTCTTATAAAACTATCGAAATCATCCAGAGGATTCCAAAACCTCAAACCTTCTTTGAATCCATTCATCACTGGCGGCTCTAGCTTCAAAGCGTCCAGATAATATAGCAGAGGAAGATTGATGCCGCAACGAGTGGCGAAATAGATCTGGAACCACGGACGGCCATTGATCTCTATCATCTTCCATTCCCCATCCTCCAAATCTCTCTTGAATCCGATGACTCCGATGCCAGCGAAACCAATTCCTCTCATGTATCTCATGGCCGTCTCCTCGACCTCAGGAAGTCTCTTGCTCAGCAGCAGGGTTCCGATGCCGAAGTTCGGAGGTGTTTGCCTAAGCTTCTGCCATGTTACACTGGCCTGGATCCTCCCGTTTGGGGAGATGTATGCGCCTACTGCAGCGAAATTCTCCCCTGGAGGCATTACGATCCTCTGCACCATGCCTTCCAATCCTGCTGCCAATACCTGGGAGAATCTGGCTTCTAGTTCCTGAGGTGTCCTTACGATGAACCCCTTGTTGCCAAATACGCGAGCCCAGAGATGGGAATAATGGCCCTTGATGAAGGCAGGGTAGCGGAGAAGGCTCTCGATCTTTACCACCTCACTCATGTCCCTTGGATAGAAAGTTTCGGGGATGGGCACTCCCAATCGCTCAGCCCACTCATACTGGTATCTCTTGTAGACGAGACCTTCCACCACTGATCTCTCAGGAAGAACGAATGCGAAATGCCTAGCCAAACGCTCTCGATTGCGAGAAACGAAGAGGAGGAAGGCATCAGAGCAGGGGAACAATACCCCAACATCTCGAAGCTCCTCGCCCAGGTGCATGAGCTGCGCCAGCAACTCCTCAGGCGAGGTAACCGGGTCAGGGCATTGGCGGCCATCGACAAAACGAGAATGGAAACCAGGGGCATAAATATCGAAGTCCATTCCGATTATGGGTATGCCTTGTGAAGCCAAGCTTCGCGCTACGCCAAGGCCGCTCGCACCCATGCTCAGGATAACGGCAGGATTCATGGTCGCCCCCCCCTTTCAAAGAAATACAAGATTGTTTGAGGATTAATGAGATTGTTTAATTATTAGCACTTTACTTCTAAAAATACTCAAGCATGAATAATCTATGCATCATGAGAAGTTCTGAACCCAAAATGGGGACATAATGGGGGCATAAGATCTTATTCTGGTATCAAACCGACTATAAAAAAGAAGACAATCTACTCCATCAACAGACGAGTATGTGTTCGTTCTCAGAACAATGAAATAGCCATAGGACTACGAGGAGACAGAATAGATAGCAGTCTTGATCCAGGGGGTTAGATTGATGCTTCGGATAAGCCAGCAAGATGTAGATGACCGTTCAGCAAAAGCATAAGAAACGGGGGCGATTTCCAAACATATCCCGTGGAGGGATAAGGCATATCTCCTAACGCTAAGAAACTTATTTGACTATTTTTCTGAGGGCTTGAACATAATGGAGTTATCGATTTACCTTTGCCATTGGCTGTATCATTTCAAGAACTAGATATTAAAGGGTCGAGATTAACATTGGAGAACTGAAGCCAGAACACACACCTCAAAAATCGCACGGATAAATCTCCGACAAAGGGTCCGACTTCAAAAAATCGGATTTGGTTGAAAAGGTTTTCAATGAACAGGAGAATGGGGTTTATCCAGTCATTCCGCTACATAAGTTCTGCGTAAAGACCTGTAGCAAAGCTTTTAATACCCTGGCAATAATCGGGCAAAATGGTGATTTAGAGCATGCAAAAGCCTCTCATGGTATTGAACCAGGCGATCAACAGCCAGGTCATCGTAGAGCTCAAGGGCAACCGCGAGTACCGGGGAGTGCTTGACGGCTATGACCCTCACATGAACCTCGTGCTGAGGAACGCTGAGGAATTGGTTAATAACGAAGTGAAAAGAAAGCTCAACATCACCATTGTCCGCGGTGACAATGTCATCTACATCTCGCCTTAGGAGTTGTTTCTATGGGAAAAGGCACACCCGCCATGGGAAAGATGGGGAAAAAGAAGACTCATGTCCCTTGCCGCCGTTGCGGAAAACACTCATATAACATAAGGAAGGGAGCATGCGCTTCATGTGGGTATGGAAAGACCACCAAATGGAGATCCTACAGTTGGGCAAAAATCCACTGAGTCTCGGGGTTTAGATTTGTCCGACAAGCCAAAACATTTCTGCGGCGTTGCCGGAATGTCTCTAAGCACCGATTGCGTTCCTTTCTTGAGGAAAGCCCTGCGCGTCATCCAACATCGTGGGCAAGAGAGCGCAGGCATCTCTGTATTCGATGGCCGGATAAAGACCATTCGAGGCATGGGCTTAGTACACGAAGTTCTTAACCCCCGAGCCCTTGCCAATCTGCGCGGCAATTCGGGAATAGGTCACGTGCGCTATTCTACCACGGGTTCGTCGTGCGCGGAGAATTGCGCTCCCTTGACCGTGACTACCTTGCATGGGGATATCTCCATCGCTCACAACGGAGACATCGTGAATGCGGAGAGATTGCGATCCAAGCTGCAGGCGGAGGGCTGGGCTTTTCTGACCACCACGGATTCCGAGATCATCGTAAGGCTGATCGCCAATGAACTCTCCCAGAATTTGGACCCCATCCGCGCTATCAAGAATACCATGAGGTTGATAGACGGGGCTTACTCCCTTGCCGTCCAGGTCAACTCAAGGGTCTTCGGTGTGCGTGATCCTTACGGCTTTCGCCCTCTCTGCCTCGGGCGCCTTCAGGATGGATATGCCATAGCCTCGGAGAGCTGCGTATTCGATGTCCTTCAAGGGGAATTCGTTAGAGATGTCCAACCAGGGGAGATAGTGGAGATCACATCCACCTCATTCCAATCCCATTCTGTCCCTGCCATGCCCAATCGCGCGCATTGCATGTTCGAGTGGGTCTATTTCGCCCGGCCCGATTCGATAATCGAAGGAGTGGAGGTATATGAGGCCAGGAAGAGGTTGGGGCAGATTCTGGCTCAGGAGCAGCCGGCCGAGGCCGATGTGGTGGTGCCTGTTCCCGACTCAGGGAGGGCTCATGCCATGGGCTACGCTGAGGTCTTGGGCATACCTTACGAAGAAGGATTCATGAAGAACAGGTATGTGGAGCGAACATTCATCATGCCGGAGCAAGTGGCTAGGGATGAAGGCGTGGCATTGAAGCTGAATCCCATCCTATCTACCATCAAAGGCAAACGCGTGGTATTGGTCGATGACTCCATTGTGCGCGGAACGACCATGAGGCGCATAGTTCAGATGACCAGGAGAGCGGGTGCGAAGGAAGTCCACGTGCGCATCGGCTGCCCTCCCGTGCGAGCGCCCTGCTATTATGGGATCGATATGAAGACGAGAGAGCAGTTCGCGGCTACCAATCGCACCATTCCGGAGATAGCCAAGCTGATAACCGCCGACTCCGTCGGCTACACCTCCATTCAAGGTTTGGTGAAAGCTTTAGGCATCCCTGAGAACGACCTCTGCATGGCCTGCCTCACGGGGGAATATCCTACCAAGATTCCTGGAGAGAGGACTCGCTTTCAGCGTAGGCTGGATGTTAAAGATGATATGTAATTCCACATTAGCTCGTCGATCCACCTGTCAAGGGCCCAGTTGGCGATTTTCCCCGAATCCTCCTCCTCGATTGCAGAGCAAACTCGCTCTTATGCAAAAGTACGAGAGATGCGGCCTTCTACAATATCTGATCTGCTTCATACCATCGCGGCTGCATCTTTCATAAGAGGTCAAACGAAGAAGACCATGCCAGAAAAGCATGATGGTGACGATTCTAAAGTGAGGCGTTGCATCTGTTTTTGGAGATTTGAACAATATTCGATCTCTTGATCGTGGTCCGGATTGGTGCTTACAAGGAGCGAATCAGGGGATGAACAGCCGCATGAGCTTCAGATATAATGATGGAATCAATGTTTGCTTAGGTCAGTGCTTCATCATTTATACGTTTATTATTGAAACAGACGCGCTCCAGGCCCGAAGGGATAGGAACCGAAAAGGATAATTAGAACAATCACTTTTGCGATGCTGCACGGGCCGGTAGATCAGCTGGAAGATCGCTATCTTGGCATGGTAGAGGCCGCGAGTTCAAATCTCGCCCGGTCCACTCATCCTCATTTTTATGTCTTTTCAGGGTTCAGATCTCGACGAAAATATCCTCACCTTCCACAGTGACCTTGTAGATTTTCATATCGCGGGCCCTCCCAAATGGAAGCCAAGGTCCCTTCAAGGCTTTACCAGTAGTTATATCGAATTCCGAACCGTGCTTGGGGCATTTTACCCTCTTTCCTATCAACTTACCCTCCCACAGCTTTGCCCCCATATGCGAGCAAAGGCCATCCATGGCGCGGTACGTTCCATCCACGTTCGCTAGCACTAGCATCTTGCCCTCTATCTCCAGCCCCATCAACTTCCCTGGCGATAGTTCCGACACCTTTCCAACCTTGACTTTGGTCATTATGCCACCGGCAATGATTTCAGACTCAGGACTATTTCATGATTTGTATGCAATCGATTTAGTCCTTAGTTCCCGGCTCCTTGGAAGCAATAAATAGATTCTGTGCGGATTAGGAATGCGAATGCTGATAGATGGCCACACGCATGTGTGGAGACGCAAGATGCTGCCCAGCTCATTACTCAGGGCCTATCTGGAGCCCTTGCTAGCCCTGGATGGGATAGCCTTCGACATGAAGATGGATAGGGAACAGGACTGGCCTATGTCCCAGGTGGATACTGAGTGGTTACTGAGATCGATGAAAGATGCCGGCGTGGACAGGTCTGTGGTGCTGCCGCTGGACTTTGGCATGGTAGAGGAGCCTGAGATAGGAGTGGAAGGGTATAATGACTGGGTTTTCGAATGCTGCAGAAGTGAGAAGGAGCTGATACCCTTCATCGGGGTAGATCCCGCACGCGGTAAGCAAGCGGCTGCATTGGTGCGAAAATATGTGAAGCATTGTGACGCTAAGGGTGTTAAAGTATATCCCCCCACAGGTTATTTCCCCTTCGAGGAAAGAATCTCTTACTTTTGGGATCTGGTGGAGGAAAACGAGCTCATCGTAGTAACTCATGCTGGGGCCTCGTGGGGGCCGCTGGACGAGAGTTATTCCCATCCGCAGCATTTCGCATCGGTGCTCGATAAGCACCCCGATATGATATTGGTGATAGCGCATCTCGGCGGCAAGTTCCGAGAGGAGACCTATGAGCTCGCTAAGCGCTATCCTAACGTCTACGCCGATATCTCAGCCTTGCAGGGCTGGCTACCATCTCAGCCCGAGGTATGCATATCGCGCCTGCAGGAGGCCGTGGCCAGAATGCCTGGACGCATAATATTCGGTTCTGATTGGCCTCTTTTCGATATGGCCTATCCATATAGCTTTTGGGTTCGCTTCCTCAAAGAGGAGCCTTGGGCAGACGAGAGCACCAAGTCCCAAGTCCTGGGAGGAACTCTGGCCAGACTGCTTCATTTATAGCGAGCACGCATGTGGAGATTTTTCAATTCATATTGTAAGAGGCGCTCCCCAAGCCCCGTCGAAGAAGTTCTCCCCCACTGGCTTGCGCTCAGGCCTCACCATCTCTATCGCCTTCTGTTTATCTGACAGCAATGAGGTGTCCCCGTCAAGGAAGCCGATTATGACCATGGTGATCACCGTGTATTCCGCAGGTATCCCCAACTCGTTCTTCAGTATCAACGGGTCATAGCCGGCGATAGGATGAGCTATCAGACCGAACTCGGTGGCCTGAAGCAGCATCTGCCCTACCGCCAATCCTGTGCTGAACAGGAAATAGTTGCGACCATCCGATAGGTCATGACAATCATCCTCCTGCTTGGCGGCGACCACCATTATAAGAGGGGCCCTGGTGGCCCAGGAGTTCCCTTTGGAGAGAGCCTTTTTGGCCTTGGCCAGGGATTCTGGTGAGCGGCATACGATAATCCGCCATGGCTGATTATTGTTGCATGAGGCAGAGAGGCGTATGGCTTCTACCAACATCGAGACCTTCTCCATGTCTATCTCCTTAGGCCCTATCGCTCGCTTCGCTCTTCTCGTTAGGATCGCTTCTCGAACTTCCATATTAGCACCATTAGTTAGGAGCATTACTCAAGGCATAATTTCTTTTCGGCAGCATGGCAAACGATATTCCAGCAAAAGCAAAAAGGTCCAATCTTTAATATCAGCATAGAACGATTCTGCTTTCTATGTTGGATTTATTAGCCAGGGAACCTGTTCCCGCTCTCTTGCTTCTTCTAGGAGGCTTATTGGCCTTCACCATAGCGGTTCTCGGCAATAGCAAGAAGACTTCCGTTGACAGTATAGCCAGAGGGCTCGGGTTCTTTGTTGGATTAGCCTTGGTTCTTCTCGCTATCGCTCTTGTATGGGACAAGAGCGGAGCCACCTCGACCTGGTTGATATCCCTTCTTTTAGGCGTCGGGCTCTTCTTCAAAATTTTCAAGAAGGTGCCTGTGGCAGCATTGCTGGCCTTGTTGATAGGAGCTGTGGTCGGCTTCTTCCTCCTTAAGACAGAGCTGAGCGCGATTGTAGTTCTCAGCATCACCGTAGTGGTGATGCTTATTGTATTTATCGTGGCCAGAACGGCGGAATTCCTTGGCGACCTTGTTGGCAGGATACTCGGCCTCAGGCCAGTTCTTCTCCTTCTTGGCATCATAGGGATGATTGAATCCGTTCTGCTTTTCATGCAGAGCTCCTTGTCTAGCATTTTAGCGGTCCTGTAAAAGTGAAAGACAATGAAGAGGAAAAATGCAAGTTATATTATACAACGCATAACCTAGTTTTAATCATGGCCGTAGCGGGGGAGCCTCTCACACAGATCGTGTTGGGAGCAGGGGCAGCAGTGGCCCTTCTTGTTGGGATTGTGGGCAGGAAGGTAAAGAGCAGCGAAGATGAATTCAAGATGTTCGTGCGGATCCTTAGCGGTTTGACCGGCGTTTTCATGATTGGATGGGTTTTTGTTATGGTCTTGGAAGGAGGATGGGATGTGTTATGGTGGATAATGTTCCTCATCCTCGGAGTAGGTCTCCTCTTCCCATTGCTCCCGATAGTCAATATAGGGTCGATATTGGCATTGATCTTGGCCGCGGTGACGGCGTTCGCTATATCTGCTTATTTAGAGGCATTATGGCTTCTCATTCTATTCCTAGTGGTATTCTTCTTCCTTTGGTTCGTGTTGGGCATCCTGTTCAGGGCAGTAAGGAGATTCGGGGCAGTGCTCGGCTCCAGGGTCGTTTTGCTAATCATCGGCTTCATCGCTGGGGTGATGGCGGTATATTCCTTGGTCACCTGAGCAAGAGCATGAAAAATGAAGAGACAGGGAGCGCAAAGTATTAAGTAGCGAACCAGTATGGCATGCCGGTCGGGCTCGTAGCTTAGATTGGATATAGCGCTGGCCTTCTATGCCCCTTTGCAGGGAGGCGAAGGGAGCCAGAGGTCCCGGGTTCGAAACCCTGGTCTAGGGCGAAATTCCCGGCGGGCCCGCCTCACGCTGAAGCAAAGGCTTTTAAATGCCTACGAAATCTCGGCACAACACACGAGGAGACTATCTGAATGAAGAGAAGCTCACGCGCCTGGAAGAAGAGGGGTAAGCAGCGTTGGAAATGGCGCAAGAAGAAGATGCGCCGACGCAAGCGTGCCCAGAAGATGCGCAAGAGGTAAGCTTACCTATGGGGGTATGGGGTAATTCGGCATCCTCGCGGGCTCCAGTTAATCGGGTGTGATCGCGAACGGGTTTGCTGACCGGTGATGACTAACTGGAGCGGTGACCCGTTGATTTGCATGGGGTAGCTCCCCATGTGGTGGAAACCCGCTGATCTGGGTTCAAATCCCAGTGCCCCCACATTCTCCATCCTCACCCTTTTCATAGTCTCGTTTCCTTTTTATTTAAATGACTTTATTATTCCTCGGGTTAAGCCCTATCTCAATTTCTCTAGTCCTATAACAAAGCCTCGCATACTGACTGAACCCAGCGTCACCTTGGCGTTGAAAAAAGTGATATGCTCTCCCTTCTCAGAGGCTCCTAGAACGTAGAGGGCAGGCAAAAAGTGCTCATTGGTAGGTATGGACATGCGCGCAGCTTGGCCCAGAGACCAGTAATCAATAAGGGACTTGTGGTCTCGCGACAGGATTCGCTTCTCCACCTCTCGATCGAATTGCAATGCCCAGGGGTACGCGAATCCTTCTTTGGAAACGGCCTCAAAAGGGTTGTGCACTAAGTTCCCGCTGCCCATGAGCAAAACACCTTCTTTCCTAAGGGGTGATAGTTTACCTCCCCTTCGGTAATGCTCCTTAGCCTCAGCATCGAGGTCCAAGCTCAATTGCACGACAGGAATCTCAGCCTCTGGGTACATCCAGGTTAGCACCGACCATGTGCCGTGATCCAGTCCCCACTCCCTATCCTCAAGCACTTTCACTGGGGCAAGCAGCTTCCTCACCTTATCACATAATTCCTTGGAGCCAGGAGCAGGATATCTCTTATCAAAGAGCTGTCCAGGGAAGTCGAAGAAGTCATGGATGGTGTGTGGGCGTTCGAGGGAAGTGACCCTCGAGCCCTTGGTGGTCCAATGAGCGGAAATGCACAGGATCGCCTTGGGCCTTGGCAACAACTTGCCTAGCCTAGCCCATGTACGAGAGTATTCATTGTTTTCGATAGCGTTCAGAGGGCTTCCGTGGCCTACGAAGACGACAGGCATCATCTTTTCCATGGTACCGTGAGATATGGCCAAGGATGCGATAATCCTTGTCTTTTTACAATTCAATGTAACATGAAAAAACACTCATTTTTCAAAGGAATCGAAATCATCTGAAGAGGATGCGTTATATGCCGTCTGTAAATTGAACAATCTATTTGCTCGAGAGATTTTCTCCACCATAAGAGCGTCTCCTAGTATCTACCCACTTGATGCTTTTATGGGCTATGCCATTGATTCTTAACGGAATAAATAGATGCGGCTATTCACCACAAAAAGATGCTATTTCAAAAGCTATTTCTAATTCTTCCCATATTGAGAAATCGGGGAGTCCCCGTGGACCTTCTCCAACTTCCCCACCATTTAACGTTTTGCGGGGGCTCCTCGCTTTTACATGAGCTTTCTAAGCATTGTGTTTTCATAGAGATTGATTCCTAATAGATGCATATTTAAAAACGGAGGACAGAATGGAGAATCAAAACTAGATTCAACTCGCAAGACCGGGGGAATCATTCTGTCAATTCATCTTAGACCATTCAGGTCTACCTCGGTCCTCAACCGTCGTAAAATCCTCAGGTCCTTCTCTAATGACTCACCCAACCTAGAGCCTTGTTCCGCGATGATCTTCACTTTCTCGGCTTTGAAATCCTCCGCCGTCTTGCCTCCCCAATCACCCAGCATCCTAAGGCCCAGTCCTTTCAATTGTATCATTCCAAACGTCAGGGCGAGATCGTAGATAAGCTCAGGTATGAGCCAAGGGTCGAAAGGAATTCTCTCGGGGATCTCATTGGGATAGCGAAGCACCATAATGGGTACGCGGGCGGCCTCCGCCGCCGCGCTCGCCTTGTCATCCGTGCTGAGGAAGAGAAGGTCAAGCCTCTGCTCCTCAGCGTACCTCCCTAGGGAGCGAAGGATCTCGGCATCCCTCTCTTCCTTATTTTCATGCCACATGCCTCCTTTGACATCCCAAACGCTGTACTTCGAGCGAATGGCAGTTAGCTCGGCCGAGGCGGCCATGGCCCTTCTACCATCCTTATGAAGGCAATTCAGCATGAGGTCCAGGCCTTGTGGATAGTGGAAGGCGCGCTTCAACATGTTGATATCTTTAGGGCTGTACTTATTGCGCACTCTTTCTGCTACCTCCCTATCGACCAGGTCCGCGATCAAGAGTTGGACTCGGCTCACATCGTAATCCTTGGAACCGCAGGCATCGGAATAGAGCAATAGGCGGGAGAACAGCCTCTTATAGGCTACGTTGGTATCCAATGCTAGGCAGGGTTGCTTGGGATGGCGGGAAGGCTGCCTCCTTTTATCCTCCATCCTCCTCAATTCTAAGATCAACTCATTCATGTTGTTAGGCGGCAGGAGCAGTGAGGAATGCAGCGCCTCCCGGAAGTCTGCCAGGTCTGGCACCTCGCGGTCATAGGGCGGTGGAAGCTTGCTCTGCAGCGCTGAAGAGGCGCGAGCGTAATCTGATTCCCGCACTAGGAACTCCACGCTACCATGGCCTCGGAGATCCAATCCTAACAGCTCCAGATTGAGGAATGGCGAATGAATGGTTATGCTGGTGCGGTCCTGCAGCAAAGCCTCATTCAGCACCGTCACGATGAAATCCTTGGTGGCTATGAGCTCAATCACGCTCTCCCCCCTTCATTCCTTTTCCCCTTCACCTCTCTCAATATCTCGTGTGGGTGCTGCAGCATGAGTGGTATCTCCAGATACGGACGAGCAGCGTTGCGAAGGTCCTCGATGTACAGGTAGAATATGTTCTGGAACTCATTGCGTGCCATCCCCGTTATGACGGAACCAAGCACCGTCACCTTCGTTCCAGGGGTCACATCCAATGAGACCTCATTGCCAGATCTGCGCTCCTCAGTGCAGATCGCCCTCACTTCATCCGCCACGGCCACCACATCCTCCTCTGGTATGATGCGAAGCATCACCTCTCCTTTGGAGTCGCTCTCCTGCAGAAGTATCCGGATCATGGCGGCGGCTTTCTCCGCGGAGGGTTTATCGCAGCCTGCAGTCAAAATGTAAACCCTATCTGGCAGGTAGTCATAGGCCCTGACCGAAGCCCAAACGGAATTGAACAGGCCCCAGATGCTCCTTCCCATCATGGTGATGAGAGTGCGCATGTACCTCACCTCAGGCAGAGCCGATAGTCCTCCCATAAGAGTCGATATCGACCAGCCCTATGGCCTTGCGTATGATGCTCTGCGTTTGTTGCGGGGGTGGAGTGGTATTGACCATATGCACCTCGCAGCGCCTGAGGAGCTCCTCGAAGAACCTTCTCCTCAACCGCAACTTGCGCTCATCCCTGATCAGTTGGTGAGGGTTGCAGAAATCGTTCTCTTCCAAGTACTCCATGGCCTCTTCTGTGTTGAGATGGTACACCACCCTATCATCCTTCTTATCCCTCTTCAGAAGAAGAACGTGCTGCAAGGAGGTCATCGGCACCACGCCCGTAGTGCCCACAATCCAGCGTATGTTGAGCACCGCCCTCTCGTGGCCGTCGAGCACCGCCCTCTGCACTAGAGGCTTGTACTCCTTCCAGACCTCTCCGATATCGCCTTCCACATAGCAATTCTTCTCCGAGGCGAAGGCCAAGTGTCGCTTTTGAGATAGCCTCACGAAGAACCAATCATCTGTGACCAAGCGAGCCTCAGCATGTCTCAGCAGCCCCCAGGAATGAGTGGTCTTCCCGGTCTTCGAGGGCGCGACCAGCGCTACACCCTTGCCCGCCACATCTATGGCCGCTCCGTGGACTGAGTGTATGCCATGAGAATCCTCCAGGATATCGCCCGCGATGGCCAAGGCGACCGATTTCACATAACCGTAGTAATGCACGTTGAACATGAAGGCGGTGCTGGACACAGGTTCGTACATCACTCCCTGCTCCATTTCTGGATCATCGAGCACTATCAAACGTCCATGGGATCTTACGCCCTCACTCATGGAATAGAAGTTTTCCCTCCAGGTGGAGATCATCGCCTCCTGATCGGTTAGGAGCTTGAGGCAGCAGCCGTAGATCTCGGCCTTGTGCGTGAGATTAGCCCTGCTTGCATATTTCGCCACTAGATCATCCTTGAGCCCTTGATCGATGAGCTTGACCGCGTACCCCATCACAGATCACGGTTATGTATGGACTAGGGCTCAAATTAATATGCGCTCATCTCTTGCCGTTCAAGGTCTTGAGCAGCTTGTATTCCATGGAATCGATCAATGCCATCAGGCTGGCTTCGATGATGTTCTCTGACACGCCCACCGTGGTCCAAGTCATCTCCCCGTCGGTGGAGCGGATGAGGACACGTACGCTGGCGGCCGTCGCCTGCTTGGCGTCTATAACTCTCACCTTATAGTCGATGAGGCGGATCTGCTTGATCTCGGGATAGAATCGCTCCAGAGCCTTGCGCAGTGCCCTGTCCAAGGCATTAACGGGGCCGTTGCCGTCGGAGGCGGTGTGCTCCACTAAGCCGTTAGGGTCCACCACTTTCACGCTAGCTTCTGACCTCATGATGTCCCCCGAGACGTCCACGAAGATGCGGAATCCCTCTAATTTGAAAGGAGTGAAGCTCTCCCCGCGCAGCCGCCGCACCAACAGCTCGAAGGAAGCCTCCGCCGCTTCGAATTGATAGCCTTTAGACTCCAATTGCTTGAGCTTCTCCAGGATGAGCTTCCCCTTGTCCTTCTCCTCCTCGATGCCCAGCTCCTTGGCCTTGGCTAATATGTTCGAGGTGCCGGCCAGCTCAGAGACCAGGATGCGCCTCATATTGCCCACCAGCTCAGGGGAGATGTGCTCGTACGTGCGAGGATCCTTGAGCACGGCGCTGACATGGACGCCTCCCTTATGCGCGAAGGCGCTCTTCCCAACGTAGGGCATGCGTTGATCCGGCAGGATGTTCACGATCTCACCCACGAAATTCGCCGTGGAGGTGAGGCCGCTCAGATCCTTTACCCCCGTCCGCTTGCCCATCTTCAACATCAATGCCGGTATTATGGAGCACAGATTGGCGTTGCCGCACCTTTCCCCTAGGCCATTTATGGTTCCCTGCACCATGCTGGCTCCTGCTTCCACGGCCGCCAAGGAATTGGCCACGGCCAGCTCCGAGTCGTTGTGAGCGTGCACCCCGATCTCCACCTTGCTCGACCGGCGCACCTTCCTCACAGCTTTGGCCACCTCAGAGGGCAGACTGCCTCCGTTGGTGTCGCAGAGGACCAGGTATTCAGCCCCGGCTTCCTCGGCGGTGTGAAGCGCTTCCAGAGCATACTCAGCATTTGCCTTGAAGCCGTCAAAGAAATGCTCGGCGTCGAAGATGACTTTCCTCCCCTTCCCTGCCAGGAATGAGACAGAATCCTCTATTATCTCTAGGTTCTCTTCCAAGGAAACGCCCAGCGCCTTTTCTGCATGCAAATCCCAGCTCTTGCCGAAGATGCACACGTACTCCGTTCCCGCATCGATGAGTGCCTTCATGCTGGCATCCGCTGCAGCCTTGGCACCAGCCTTCCTCGTGCTTCCGAAAGACACCAGCTTGGCATGCCTCAGCTCCAATTTCGCGGCGGCCTTGAAGAAGGCCTTGTCCTTCGGATTGGAAGCGGGAAAGCCGCCTTCGACGAAGTCTATGCCGAAGGCATCTAGCTTAGCCAAGATATCCAGCTTGTCCTCGGGGGAGAAGGAGACGCCTTCGGTCTGCGCCCCATCCCTCAAAGTCGTGTCATAAAGATTAACCCGTTCGACCAATAAATAAATCCCTTCTTGACGATTTATTTGCCATGGCCTAACCTGCCGTGGCAGAGCGTAGCAATGGGGATGTATTTAAACCCTGTTCTTTTGCCTTTTTCTCCTCGACACGCAATTCTCCTTCATCAATGCCACTAGATCGCTCAGGATGGCGGAGGCGGTTTCCATCTTGCCTGCGCCCCTACCGGCCACGGTTATCTCGCCGGCCAGGTCGGTCATGATCTGGAAGATGTTCAACGTGCCGCCTATGGACAGAGGATGTCCCAATGGGACCAGGCGAGGGGAAACCTCAAGTCTCGTCTCCGACACCTCGGCGATGAGGCGTATGACCCTGCGTTCCTCCGCCGCCAACTCCACCGCCTCCAAGGAGATGCCTCGTATGCCGTGGCGCCTCACATCGTTGAAGCTGACGTCCCTCTTGAAGATGGCGTTGGCAAGGATGGCAGCCTTGGCGGCCGAATCTATGCCATCTATGTCATATGAGGGGTCGCGCTCCGCATACCCCATCTCCTGCGCCTCGCGCAAGGCCTGATCGAAGGGAAGTCCCTCTTCTTTCATGCGATTGAGTATGAAGTTGCAAGTGCCGTTGACTATGCCCCTTATCGAGAGGATGCGCTCCCCCATCAGCAGCTCTCGAGATAGATTGATGAGGGGGGTGGCGCCTCCTACGGAAGCCTCGAAGCGCAGCCTGGCACCACTTCTCTCCGCTGCCCTGGACAGCTCGCGGAATCTGAGGGCCAGAGGTCCTTTGTTGGCGGTGACGACGTCCTTGCCTTCTTTCAAGGCCGTAATCATGTTGGTGAAGCCAGGCTCGGCATCTATGATGTTGGTCGGGGTGACCTCGATCATCACATCATATCCTATCTCCGCCAGGACATCTGCTGGCGCTCTTCCCTGCAGATCGACACCCACCTTGCCCGAACTGGCCTTGCGCTCTGCGAGCTCCCTAGGGTCAAGGCCTTTCTTGGAAATGACGTAGGAGGTGGAGTCGAACACTCCTACCACACG
>JAVYMA010000003.1:0-66848 GCA_038740345.1 Methanomassiliicoccales archaeon | reverse complement strand
TTCTCTTTGAACGCTGATTGCAATGCGGGAGCCTTTCTCGATAGGGCCTCTGCCACTCCCTGGCCTACCGTTCCGAAGCCTATAATGACGATGTCCATGCTCAATCCCCCAGGCCGCTGATGAGCAGTAGTCCGGAATGCATGGAGCGCTGATGGAGGAAGTCCTCGACGCGGGCGATGGCGCTCTTTTGCCTCACCTTCCCGAAAATTAGAGCCGCCTTCTCTCCTGTGGCCGGGGACATGGAATAACGGATATCGACCGTGACTAGGTCTTCCATGGATTCGATGCCGTCGGTCAGCTCTCTCAACTCGGATGGCTTTATGTCCCCTACGATCAGATATTCGAATTCGAATGTCTCAAGCATGGAGGACAGCCGTGCCACATCAATATCCCTCTCCTTCCACTCGGCCATTATGCGCTCCAGCTGTCTCTGCGAGCTGATTTCGAAAGTCACATTCACGGTGATGCGTCCCGCAACCACCGCCTCGTGATTATGCACCACTCCAACGATATTCCCATCACTGGCCGATATCGGCTCCAAGGCCTTGACCAACTGGCCGGGGACGTCCTTGAGTCTCAAGTCAGCATGAACGCGCATTCTCTACAACCCCAATCTTCTTCTGATGGCGAGATGTAATGCATCAGCCACGATATAATTCAAGTGCCTGGCACTTTCTCTTCCGGGCTATTGAGAAATCAACAGCTCTAGATAATGATAGCGAGTTGAAACCGTCCCTGGCTCATCCTCCGTCGAATACCACCCCTCCCACCAGGCGGTGGCTGGCCAGTATAGTGTGGCATCTAGGGCAGCTCTGACTCTGCCGAGTTACTTCCATTTTGAGCTTCTCTGCTATTATATAATCGTAGAGGAAGAGGCTGGATTGGCTGACTTCCATCTCCTCCTCTGACCCTTCCCAATCGCACACGTAGCATCTCATCCTCAACATGCCCCCAAAGCAGCCATCTTAACCTTAATAGTATGATTCTTAACCTCTATCTTTTTTCCTATCCTGCCATCGGATCAGGATTATGTGCGCAGACATATAGCACGTTTGAACGCCCAAAATGAAGATCTTGATCTTTATCTTGGAGAAGAAGATTGATAAATCTGGAGCGGAAAGAAGGCGGATCTTCTAAGCCACGGAGAATCATGGTCTTAAGGACCAGATGTGAAATAGGAATTAATATTGGCCGATTATCGACTCAGGACATTCCCACAGAAAACGAGCATCATCTCATGGCTCATCGTAATCAAGATTGGCGCCGAGGGGGAGATTTGAACTCCCGAGTCCTTGCGGACACAAGCTTGCTGGAATCCAAGGATTCTCCAGGCTTGCGCCTTACCAGTCTGGGCCACCTCGGCTCTCTCTGGCCCTTACCGTCTCAACGAATTTAAAAGTTGCCCTGCCCCCTAGATCCCTCCGCCTAGAGTGTCCCTGATGGTGGGCCTCATGTGCCTTGCGATGGCGATCTCCTTGGGATCGAATTCCACGACCCTGATGTCCTCCTTAAGATAATCGTTCTTGACCAGCCTTTCCCCCTTGGGGCTGTAGGCCTGTCCTCCTCCGAAGAAGACCATATTTAGCTGCGTCCCCACCAGATTGGAATAGAGCACATACATGGTATTCTCCGCGGCCCTAGCAGGAAGCACCCTCTCGAACTGCTCGCGGGATGTGATGGGCGAGGCGGAGATGCATATCAGACCCTTGGCCCCTTGCAAGGCATAGCTCTTTATGAGCTCAGGGAAGAAGATGTCATAGCAGATGCACACTCCAAAGCGCGAGCCAAGGATATCGAACATGACTGGCTGCTGGCCGGGGGTGAAGTAGAAGCGCTCCTCGAAAGGACCGAAATTGGCCAGATTCAGCTTTTCATATGTCTGCACCTCCCCTTCGGGGCCGATGCAAACGCAGCAGTTATGCAACAGCCCTGGCACCTCCTTAGACCACAAGGGCATGCCGAAGACAACGTAGCACTCGTGCTCCTGAGCCAAAGCCTGCACGCGCTTTATCGATCGTCCATCAACGTCCTCTGCTAGTTTGGGTATCAGGTCACGGCACATGTAGCCCGTAAGGAACATCTCGCCGAACACGTAGATGTCCGCCTCCTTTTTGGCTACGCACGTCTGCATTCTTCGCAAGTTTTCTTCCTTATCCCCCAACCGATTAGGTGTCTGAGCGACGGCGATCCTCATCATTCCACTATGGAACTCGAACCCTCAGGGGTATATATTAAGCCACGGGAAAAAAATAAAGTCTGAAAGCATATATGCGAAAGCATGCCCCCTTTGCGCGAGCTTACTATAGAGACGATCTTGGAATTCATATCCACCTCAGTAAAGGAGAGCGGGGCGAGAGGGGTTGTTGTCGGGGTCAGCGGAGGCATCGATTCGGCAGCGGTGTCGACTTTGTGCGTCAGAGCGCTTGGGCCGGAGAAGGTGATGAACATCTTCATGCCTACCGAGAGCACGCCGGAAGAGGATTTTGAGGACGTGAAGGCGTTGTGCAAAGGGCTCGGCACAAAGCTGGAAGTGGTGGATATCTCACCCATCTTGAGCCAGATCTCAAGCATTCTTCCAAATGCGACCGACCGATGCCTTCTTGGCAACGCCAAAGCCAGGGTAAGGATGATGGTGCTCTATCACTATGCGAGGCTGAATCGATGCGTGGTCATGGGCACGAGCAATAAGTCCGAACTGCTCATAGGGTACTTCACCAAGTTCGGGGACGGGGGTGCCGATTTCTGCCCTATAGGGGACTTATATAAATCCGAAGTAAGGGAGCTGGCCAAGGTCCTGGGGGTACCGGAGCGCATCAGGAACAAGATCCCTAGCGCAGGTTTATGGAAAGGGCAGACAGATGAGGGCGAGATCGGAATCAGCTATGATGAGCTCGACCAGATACTGATAGGATTCGAGCTGAGTCTGTCCAACGAGGAGATATCGAAGCGCACGGGGATCCCGATGCATAAGGTGGAGAGGATATGGTCCATGCATAGGGATTCGGTGCATAAGAGAAAGATGCCGCTCATACCTAAGCTAGGACTGAGGACGGTTGGACTTGATTGGAGGGAGTGATCCCTCTCTCTTTGAGCTTCTTCATCAAAAGATCTCGGTCGAGGGTATCGAAATATACTTCATGCGCGCGCTTTCCCAGAGCGAAGCCAAAGCGCTGAGCTTCCCGTAAAGAAATCTTAAAAAGTCCATGACGCTGAGTGGTGACGAATAATGCGTTCCCGCTCAATCTGAAGAACACACCAGTGCGGAATGGACCCTTATCTATGCATTCCAAGGATGTGATATTGTCAATGGGTATCCTTCCTCGAAAATACCAACCTTGGCGGAGCTCCAAATGATCGTCATCCAGGAGATGAGTTGTCAGGAGGGGTGAGAGGCCTATGACGGAGAAGAGCACGAGCGAGACGAGCACGGCCAAAAAGACTGACAGCACATCGTTGACCAAGAGGGCGAAGAAAGCGTTCAAAAATACGAGCGCCAGGCCGAGCAACAATACGGTCGGGATAAAGGTGGATCGCCTATAGCGCAACCTCACTGAGGCCATAAATGAAAGAACATTGTGGGCTCACATTATGATTGCGGTTAAATGAATTATCCACGTGGCCAATGTTAGCTTAAAAGAATCCAAGGGAAAGGAGAAAGGTTTAATAAAGGCGTTTTGATTGTGGCCTTACCGCGCTCCCGTAGTGTAGTGGCCAATCATGAAGCCCTCTCGAGGCTTCGACTCGGGTTCAAATCCCGACGGGAGCACTCCTTAATAATATCCAGCAAATAATATTTTTAAAACAAAGCTTTATTTATAATTATTCTCTCTAAAGATGAAAAGTTGATAAATATTTCAATGGGATTTGCATAGATATTATTCTAAGTTATAAAAAATAATGAAATTGATTAACAAATTTTAAAATTAATTTAAAAATATTTTATTTTGTAATTAAGAAGAAATTCCTCCACCTCCACCCTCGTTTGTCTTACCTCGATCCCATCCAGTCATTCCTTTAATTGATATGCTATTTGGTGGATTCAATATCTTTCTTTCAGGTTTACAAAGTCTATTGAAGATGCAATATCCATCTTTGTCGAATGCCAATCTATCTTGAGGGAACATACTTTCAATTTGCTTGAAGTCCGCAGGTGGTGATGGAAAACATATCCTTTTCTGATTTTTACAAACAATTTTACCCAATCTATATATCAGATAATCCATTGATGCTGGCGTTGGGGGTCTATGGTTATTTGGCAAACTACCCCAATCTTCCCATACTTTTCTCCAAGCATCTCTGCAGACTTGATCGACTAAAGAGTATTGGTAGCAATAAACATCTAGATAACTTGCCAGTAAGGGTATACTAAATTGAACGATGCCGGTTCTTAATGCTACCCTCATGGTATTTTTATCACTCATTACATCAAGTTTGTCTGAATTTTTAGAATATGACCAAATACCTAGATCAGCCATATCCCGAAGAAGCATATGGGCCTTTTTGATAGAAAGACCATTTCTTTCGTTTTCAGTGAGTGCCTTTATAATCTCTAAAACATCACCATTATGTACATTACAAATATTGAGCGCGGATCCATCATAACGTTCAACTAAAAGTCTCGCAGCATTTTCCATCCATTTTTTTCTTTTATCTCTTTGTGAATCTGCACCAATCATATTTAGAAACGTATCAATCAGAAGTTCGTTATTTACGATTTTTTTTGGGGAGAAACTTTCTGGGATTCGTTTGTATAATTCAAAAGGATTACCCCTTGCATGGATATCGATATTAAAATCTTGAATCGAAGTAAAAAAACGAACATTTGCTATTTCTTCTGCTGTTAAATCCAATGTATCTACATGCACTTTCACTCTTGTTTTTGAATATATACCCTCAAATATTTTAGCGACCTCTAAACATTCCCCATTTGGTCCTACAGTCGGCCTTAGAATTTTTTTATGGTTATTCTTCCAATATATATGAAATTCGGATATATAGTCACCCGGAATTGACTGTTTTTTTTGATAAAAAAATGAGTTTATTTCATGTAATATTTTAGATGCAACGTGGTACTCGTCAATTCCCATGAAATGTTCTTGAGTTAATTTTATTCCGCAAACGTTGGCAATTCTCTCTAAAAATTTTATAAATTCTGACAAATTAACCCTCCCTCACTCAAAATTTCCTAACTTGCACGTGATAAATTTTTTTACTTTACTCATGTCATCCTGAAGTGCGTTAAGTCTTTTAATTGATAAATCTAAATATTCTTTATTATTATCAATTCCTATGAATTTTCTATTAGTCGCATAAGCAACAAGACCAGTTGTTGAACTTCCAGTAAATGGATCAAGGATCGTATCTCCTTCCTTTGTACTAGACAAAATTATCCTCATTAATAATTCAATTGGTTTTTGGGTGGGGTGTTTTCCCAATTTTTTTTCACTTGGCGATGGAGTTGGTATACTCCATACTGATCTCATTTGCTTGCCAGGTTTCTTTAGGGGGTCTTTTTTCCACACGCCATTTTTCATTAATTCATAATTGAAATAATGTTTGGAATCGGCACTTTTTTTGGCCCAAATCAATGTCTCGTGGCTCGCCGTAAAATATCTTGTACTGATATTTGGAGCCGCGTTTGGTTTGAACCAGCATATATCATTCAATATTTGGTAACCACATAATTGAAGAGCGAACCCGCAGGCATAAATTGAGTGATATGTTCCACTGATCCAAATAGTGGCATTTTCTTTCAGTAAACGTTTACACTTTGATATCCATTGTTTATGAAATTCAAAATCATTCTCAATACCTCTACTAATATCCCATTCTCCTTTGTTGACGGGAGCACGTTTTCCAGAATGACAAGTGAAACCACCATTGGAAAGGTTATATGGTGGATCTGCAAAAATCATATCTACCGATTCTGGCTCAAGTTCGTCTAGAGCAACAAGACAATCTTGAAGATAAAGTTCGAATCCCGGAATTGAAAAATATGGTTTCATATACATACCCCAAATCATCCACTTAGTTTATGATTTTAAGCATTTAAACTTGGAGAGCACTCGATTCAATACGACTTTCTCAACAGTATGCTTTTCTAATAATGTTTTTCTTATACAATTTATTTTTGCGGGCTAAATTGTTTTTTTAATATATAAATCAAATATTGTAATAATTTTTATCAAAATATTTAGAATCCATTTTCAATTAATACTTATAATTGAATTAAAATAAATATTTTTTTATATTTTATAAATGTTGTTTGAGATTTGAATATTTACGAAAAAATTGTTTTATATTTTCCCATCATATAAATATTTCAGACATTTTAAATAAAAATATTTTTCTTAATTAAAAAATAAAAATAAATATAATGTAATCAAAATTTAATAAAAAAATTCTTACAAATTTATCACAAATATCCTATCCGATCCAGTAACCATTTCCGAAGAAGATAGCAACAATCTATTATTGTCTCCTTTCCAAAGATAGAGGTCTCTTGGCTCATAGTACGGGGTCCCTCTATAGAATATCATGACTCTGATGAAATCACCCTTACGCGCATGGAAGCTCGACAGATCGGTTATCGCCCCATGATTCACCACGTAGATGGCCCAACTGCTGCCTAAGCCCAAGAAGGCCGTGGACTTCTCTTGATCAAGCAGGGCATAGGTCGTCAGTGGATACCAAACTTCGATGCTGGCCGAGGCATTCCCTATCAACTTTCATGAAGCATCCTGCCAAACTTATACGGACACCGAAATCACATCTCTGTCCCCGTCGCTGCCGTTACCGTTGCCGGAATAATAGGCGAAGGGAGCCGAACTGATGAATGACCTCTGATATGAGGGCCAAACCTGTCCGAAGCCGCCATAGAGTCCCGTAGTGTTCCAAACATATCGCTTGGTTCCCGCAGGGGCTCCTGAGACTACCGCTGACAAGCTCGCAGAGTTCTCATGCCAATAATCTATCTGAGGCTGGTAGTCGAATACAATCCTAATTGGCGTGTCCATGATCGTGATATTCGACATCCCATGGCCTTGGGTGATATTGCCTGTGCCATAAGGGTCATTCACCCATACCCCCAGACGGACCTGCGCGATTGAACCGACCTCCGCACTTTCTGAGGCCTTGAAGATCGCGTAACTGCCGTCAGTCTTCTCTATGTTGGCAGAACCGCTCGCGCTGGAGGGGTCCTGGCCGGCGTCGAATAGCTTGCCCTTGTTGGCATCGGTCTCCCAATGCCAATATGGCTTAAAGTCTGAAGGTGTCTTTCGCGCTTCTGGGAGCAATATGACCTGTCCTCCTGGAGTGCAAGAAGCTTGCTGCGGAGAGATGATGGCCTCAGGATAGGTTATCTCCACATCGGTCGAGGCATGGCCGAATAGATAATATGGCCCGTTGAATACGTCCATATCGAATGTGATAGACAACTCCAAAGCCACTCTTGCCAGCACTCCGAGATGGGCTCCTGATATGGTAAGAAGTATACCCTCGAACCAGCTACAGGCAGATTGTTCACATATTGGACGACCAAGGTCGAATATAGACCACTACCGTCATCCCTTCTTTCGTAGAGCGCTCCATCATCAGATTCTTTAGACCAGCTAGCCCTATACCCCATGACGTACTGCGGTATGGGAGTGGATATGAAATAGGTCATCTCCATCATCCCGTTGGGATAGGCGTGATTCGGGCCATTGATCGAGACCCTCGTCGAGTTCGCTATCACCGCATAGGTGCTAAAGCTGGTGGTAAGGCCGCATACCGCTTTCGTTGTCACATTCACACCGCTTGCCACTATCGTTCTTCATTTCCCCTACTCAAGCCTACCTAGACAGAGGTCGCTCTCGCTCCTCTCGTTAGGTACTTTTGAGGAATCATACATTATTCTGATCTGGATCGGTCTCTTGAAGGAGATGTCATCAGGCCTTAACTCGAAAGCGGTCTCCGCGATGTAAGAGGTGTTTGAAAGTGAGACCCTCCTGAGGATAATCTTCTGCTGGGATTCCAGGGATCCGCTGGGAATGATTATATTCACTTGGGGGTCGAAGGCGTTTATCTCACTACCGTCTGGCCCGACCAGGAATCCCTTCGTCTAATCGGAGCCATCATCCTTATCCTGACCTAGCAGGATGAGAGCGCTGGCGAAGGAGGCGACAGCTACCATCGCGATGACAATCAAAACGAGAAGTTGTCACCTTAGATATACCCCTTCATTGGAAAGATTGGCATCAGTGGTTAATTAGATTGTCTATCGATACACTTATTCACGCATGTGAAGAAATGTGTGATGCCTGGACATATTTGAGACGCCATCGACTCTATTTTCAGACTGATCGTTGAAGTTGAATATATCCTTGATTGAACCCTGGCTTTACGAAAATGGATATGCTTTCCATGAACTCTTCTTGAAACGTCTTCTCCAATCGCATAGATGGAGTTAGGTCTGTCTCATAAAAAGAGCGATCCCTTGCGTCTCGCTCCCTATCTTCTCCAAAGCGGTAAAGAGAGCATGACTTGTACCATTTTATGGGTGTCAGGCAAACGGAGCAGTTAAACAGTACAGGTGAATTCATAAATCACGGTGCAGTGGTCTTCCAATAAGGTCGTGGAAATTCAAGGTGCACGTTAGAATATAAAACCAACCTGATAACATCCTGTATGAGCAGTTCGATATTCTATATTCCAATCCTTAAGCAATTGGCCTCGAGTTTGTCATTTCGAGAATCCTATGATGAAATTAAGCTCAACCCTTCTCCTTCTGGAGTAGTCTCTTCATCTCCTCCATCGCAAGAAGCTGCTCCTTGGGCAATTCGGGATATTTGAGGTCTAAGCTGGCGATCTGAGTGGTGATTATGAGTGCGCCCAGCACCCTGGTCAGCCATTTCTGGTCCGCTGGCAGGACGTACCAGGGGGCGTATTTGGTGCTGGTGGCCTCGAGCATCTGGCGATACGCCTCCATATATTCATTCCATTTCTCCCTTTCCAGTATGTCGTTGGGATTGAATTTCCATCTCTTCTCTGGCGTCCCCATCCTCTCCAGAAGCCTTATCCTCTGCTCCTTCTTGGAAATGTTGAGGAAGAACTTGATAATCAAGGTCCCGTTCCTTACCAGATGCCGTTCCATATCGTTGATGCTTTGATACCTCTCCTCCCAGAATGTCCTATCGAACTTCTCGTAGGGAAGCCTCTGCGGCACCAGATAGCTGGGGTTCACCTTCACTATCAAGACCTCCTCGTAATATGAGCGGTTGAAGATCCCGATCTCACCTCTACCTGGTAACGCCTTCATGCAGCGCCACAAAAAATCATGATCAAGCTCTTCATGCGTAGGCGCTCGAAACGGTGTCACGCGGCAGCCCTGAGGATTCAAACCTGACATGACGTGCTTGATAAGGCCGTCCTTGCCTGCAGCGTCCATGCCCTGGAGGATGATTAGCGCGGAATGGCTGTTATCGGCCCAAAGCATATCCTGCATCTTGGTCAGTTCCTTCCTGGTCATCTCCAGCAGCTTTTCAGAATTGGCCTTCGTCAGCTCCATCCCGTTCACTGAGAATTGCTCTGGCCCATCCCACTCGGAAGGATAGTCCTTCAGGCTTACCTTGCTGCCCGGCTTTACTCTGACCCTCTCAATGATCTTCTCTGCGCCCGCTCCGAACTGCATCTCTCTCCCAATGCGAAAGAACGCTTACGTCGCTTATAATAGATGTCCTTAGCTGCCGAGCGACATCAGCCTATGGTTGAACTCCAAGAACAGCTCGCTATCTTCCAAGCGTTGGGCGAACTCGATTCCTCGCTCCAGCGCCTTTTTCTCCAAGTCTAAGCGACCTAGACCATTGGAACAAGCAGCCAGATAGAAATATCCTCTGGCCATCCTCTCGTCATTCGCACCTGCTTTCTCCAAGTGGGAGAAGGATTCCTCAAGATATCTCATCGCCTTCTCCCTCTTCCCTAGTTTGCCATATGCTTCAGCTATGAGGCTTGAGGTCACTGCCTCCTCATACATCGCCCCCGCCTCTTCCCACAGCATGCCTGCTTGCTGGAAGTCGAGGAGCGCTTCCTTCCATCGGCTCATCTCTCGATGGATCACAGCCATGCGATTGTGCAGCTCTGCTCTCAGGCGCGTTTCCGCATCGACTCGTTCCAAGAGCAGCGAATACAGTCTTAATGCTGCCTCGACCTCACCGTATTGCCTCAGCGCTTCTGCTGCCGATATCATTGACCTTATCGCCTCCGAAGCATCCTCCGACCAGGAAAGTCTCCTCTCCATCCCTTCCTTGAGGGAGTTCTCGTCCCACGACAGCTCCTCGGAGGAGGATTCGATCCGCTTCTTCTCATCCTCATCCAAGGCCTGGTAATGCCTGAGCGCGATGGCTTGGGTGGCGACGCAGAATATAAGCTCCACTTCTTGGGACCTGCTGAGGACCCTCTTAGCCTGGCCTTCATCGATCTCCGGTCTCTCGCCCAAGGCGTTGAGGATCTTCGTGACATCCTCTTTGAGGGCTTCTTGGAAAGCAGTCAAGTCTCTCATCCAATTCTTCTCCAAAAGCAGGATAGCCGCATGCCTCTTGATCATGTCAAGAATGGCTTTTGTCTCGGCACCTTCGGGGAAGATATTATCGATGGCCTTGGAAAGCCAAAGCACTACTCCTGCCTGATTAGTGTCCAGGCGACAAGCTTCCTCTAGCAATTCCTGAAAGCTCTTACTGTTCTTCTGGGAGAAGTCCTTGCCGAACACCTCAGGGTATTCTGCTTGCAACTCAGCGATGCGCGCCTCGGAGATGATGTGCTGGAACAGCCTGCGCCCCTTCTCCTCCAGCACCAATTCTAAGGCCAATACGAAACCCAACTCCTCCCGGCGCTCCGCCAACTCCTTATCTTGGCAGATTTTCCTTGAGATGGCGCATCTCATCTCCGGGTCGACGGCGTACCTAAGGAGAAAAGCCATACATGCTTCATGAGGGACTGGCCTCAGAGCGTACCGCGATAAGAAGAGCTCTGTCACTCTCTCGAAAGCTGACGCGCCCTGGCTGAACATCCCCATCCCTTTTGAAGGCCAGGAATCCTCTCCCATGCTAAAAGTCTTGCGACGCAAAGTGCCTTAGACATATAAGCCATATGCATCCTCATGCCCATAATATCCATCTCCCTCAGCGATGAGAACATCAAGGCCCTGGAGAAGCTCCAGAGGTCTCATGGCCTGAGCAGTCGCAGCGAAGTCATAAGGGTGGCCCTGAGGTCGGCAGAGGCCGAGGTCCGTGACAAGGAAAGACTTAAAGGAGAAGTGGAGGGCGTGCTGATCGTCGTCCACTCTTCCCATGGCTCCCCCGGTCTGGGTCAGCTCAGCCATGCGCATCAGGAGGTGGTGAAGACGCAGATCCATTCGCATCTGAAAGATCAGAAGTGCTTGGAGGTCTTCATCGTTCGAGGAGACGCAACCCTGGTTCAGGAGTTGATCTCGTCGTTCCAGAGAGACGATGCTATAAGCTACGTGAAGTTCGTCCCCTCATGACATGTCAAATCAGATTATAGCGACCGCCAATTCTGCACTTTATACTCTTTGTTCTTTGCCCTATACCAGCAGCATCGGTCCTGGGCGATACAGTCGCTTTTGGGTTGGAGAGCTTTCAAGGCAGGAATCTATTCCTTCCGCCTTGCTCACTTGTAAGCGAACTTCTCACGGAATAATCCGAGGCCGTAGGATATAGCGGATATGGCCTCCTCACGTCCCACCCAACCTTCTACCAATGTGTGCTTTCCTTCCTCCAGGGTCTTGTAAGTCTTGAAGAACTCGGCTATCTCGTTCAGATAATGCCTCGGCACGTCCTCCAGCTCATGATACTCCTTCATGCGGGGGTCATTGGTGGCCACGGCCAAGACCTTATCATCCTTGCCTTTCTCATCATTTATCTTCAGCATGCCTATGGGCCTCGCCTCGACCACGCAGCCAGGGAATGTGGTCTCGGAAAGCATCACCATGATGTCCATAGGATCATCGTCATCGTACCAAGTGCGAGGGATGAGGCCATAGGAATGAGGGAATACCACGCTGGAATGCAGCACCCGATCCAAGAGGATGAAGTCATGCTCCTTGGAGACCTCATATTTGTTCTTACTGCCTTTTGGGGTCTCTATGATCACGTTGATTATGTCTGGTGGGCTTCTCCCTGAAGGCACTTTCTTCCACAGCGACATCTTAATTCACTCGCCCCGGCATTGAAAGCCTTACTTATCTTTTTTGGCATGCCGTGGAGAGGAAAGGAGGTGGCCGACGGCAGACCACAGGCTGACCACAGATTATATAAGCCATAGCGGATACGCTGCTGGGGCTTAGCTTGATAGACCTCGAGATAATCTTAGTCGAGCTCTTTGTGCTCGTCCTACTGGCCAACATGGCCACTGTGCTATGCAGGCGCTTCGAGGTCCCGGTGATCGTGGGCGTGGTCCTGGTGGGGATACTGCTTTCCAACATCACCCTGGACGGCCAGTCGTTGTTCTCTATGCTCAAGCTAAGCGAGGAGGAGAATCGAGCGGTTTTCGATGTATTTGCTGAGTTGGGAGTGATATTCCTCCTTTTCACTGTGGGCCTTGAAACGCCCCTTCACGAGTTGAGAAGAGTGGGAAGGACGGCGGCTCTAGTTGCTGTGCTGGGCGTGATCGTGCCCTTCTTCGTGGGGCTTGCGCTCATGTTGATCCTCCAACATAGCGTTCTGGAGGCTCTGTTCGTAGGAGCGGCCATGGTGGCCACCAGTGTGGGCATAACCGCATATGTACTCAAGGACCTGGGGATGATGGAAACCATCGAGGCTAAGGTTATCTTGGGCGCTGCGGTCATCGATGACGTTCTGGGCTTGATAGTGCTCTCTATGGTTAGCGGCATAGCTATCGGAGGCAGTTTGAACATAATCGACATAGCGGTGGTGGCGGCGCTCGCGGTGGCATTCGTGCTCCTTATAATGTTCATCACGGCCATGGTCCCCAAGGCCCGTTCCCGCCTGAATCAGAGGCCGGAGAGCCATCGTAAAGGTCTGCACAAGCATATCAGTCCACTGCCCTTCGCGCTCGTAGTCTGCTTCGGCCTGTCCGCCTTGGCTTCGTATCTCAACCTGGCCGCGATCGTGGGAGCTTTCTTGGCCGGTATGCTCTTCGCAGAGCTTAGGGACATATGGCCCGCCGAGGAGAAATTCAATCCCATCAACGAGTTCCTGGTGCCATTCTTCTTCCTTCAGATAGGCTTCCTGGTGAACCTGTCGGCCATCTCCACCATGGAGACCATATTCCTGGTGGTGGTAGTGACCATCCTCGCGGCACTGACCAAATTCGCAGGGGCATTCCTCGGCTCCCTGAAATTGGGCAAAGGCTCCGCCAACATAATTGGGGTGGGGATGATACCTCGAGGAGAAGTAGGGATAATCGTGGCCTCCATCGGATTGATGGCAGGAGTGCTGAGCGAAAGCCTCTATGCTGTGGTGGTGTTCATGTCCTTATTGACCACGATAATGACACCCAGTCTCCTTGGCTGGGCCGTCAAAAGGAAGATGCGTCACAAGCATTTCGGGACCGCAGAAGCCAAACTATAATGCCGCTTTAAACAAGGCAGCTAGTATGGCCAGATAATCTTGGCAAGCTCCACGATAAGGATCAAGAAGGCGGCGAAAATGAGCACGAAATAGGGGTTTATCTTCAAGGCTTTCTCGTCCTCGGAGTCGAAATAGCGTATAAGCCCCGCGGCTGATTGGAACCCTGAACCTTTCTTGCCCTCTTTCACCATCTCTATCGAAGCTCGAATCCTCCGTGCCTTTAAAAAACCTTTGGCACCACCATGATTATCTCACCGCGCGATCTTCAGCGGATGTAATTGTCGGATGCGGAACGATCGAAGCCCCGAATAAGCTCCAATGTCTGCCCTTCCTTCGGATTCCAACTTCCTATGGGATATACCAGGCTGGGCATGAACCTGCTTATATCCGCGGCCAATTGGGAGGCAGGGTGCTCTGGTCCGAGTACCTTCTCGCTGATCTCCCTCACCCTGTTGCGCGTTTCCGCCTCATCCATGATCCCTAGCGAGTGGATGTACTCATGAAGTAATATGTGGAAGATGTAAGAACGATAGAGATGGGGTTCTTTCTGCTTTATTCTGAGCAGGGGCATTCTATTCATCACAATGATATTCGTGGCCACTGGATAATATGCCCCTACGAATCCTTCTGGGCCTCCACCAAGATCTGAGAGACCGAGCATGAGCCCTGACCTCTCCTTTCCCCATGTCTTCCTCACTGCCAGCTTGACCAGTTCGAATATCTCAGGGATGTCCCGAGCCCTTTCCAACCTCTCTTGGAATTCCTGCGCATTCATTCATTTTTTCGACTATGCCCTTGCTATTTAATCATATCGAAGAATAGTTATCAACTATATGTTGATATCTTTTGGTCATAGACGTGCAGGCCGCGAGTGGATGGGCTATCGCGTCTAGCAAGATTAATATTCAGCATCGCCTTGAGGCGCCCTGATCAGCATGCATTGGGCCGATGTCATCGCGAAAGAGCTGATGGCAAAGAACGCCAGAAACCTAATCTCTACTGGAATAACCCCCTCTGGATTCATACATGTGGGGAGCCTAAGGGAGGCCGTAACCGCTCGTGGGGTCTATCAGGCCTTGAAGGATTCAGGAGCCGATGTGGACCTAATCTACATCATAGATTCCTTCGACCCCCTACGCAAGCGTTACCCTTTCCTGGATGAGAGCTACGAGGCGGAGGTCCAGAAGCCATTATCCGAGATACCATGCCCTTGTGGCGAGCACTCGAGCTATGTGCATCATTTCGCCGAGCCCTTTTTGCAAGCCTTGGAGAAGATAGGTCTGGAACCGAGATTGTATTGGACGCATGAGCTCTACCAGCAGGGAAAATTCGCGCAGATAACGGACATTGCCATAAGGAAAAGGGATACCATAGCAAAAATACTCCGAGAGGTCACGGGACGGGCTGTAGGGGAGAACTTTTTCCCCTATACTGCCAAGTGCTCGGCATGCGGCAAGTACTCCGCGGGCGAGGTCTTAGGCTATGAATTCCCCTATGTGACATATAGATGCCATTGCGGACATGAAGGCAAAGCGGACGTACGTAAGGCCGATGGAAAGATGCCTTGGAGGGTGGAATGGGCTGCGAAATGGAAGCTCTTCGGGGTGACTTGCGAGCCTTTTGGCAAAGACCATGCTGCGGCCGGAGGCTCTTATGACACCGGGGTTCGCTTCGCGCGAGAGGTTTTCGTAAACGAGCCCCCGTATCCCATTCCCTACGAGTTCGTTCAATTGAAGGGGAAAGGCCAGATGCACAAGTCGAAGGGTGTGGAGGTGACTGGCCTGGATGCGCTGGCGATAACGCCTGCTCCAGTCTTCAATTACTCCTTCTTGCGATACAATGTCGATCGTCATATCGATTACGACTCGGGCTTGGGCGTGCTGGATGTGGTGGACGAGTACGACAAGGTGGAGTATTGGTATTACAAAGGGGGGGCAGAGGAAAGGGATAAGGATCTTCTGCGCGCCTATGAATTGGCCCAGCCCAAAGGCGTCCGCAGGCACATGCCCCTTCAGGTACCATATCGTCACCTCGTCCAGGTGGTACAGATAACCAACAACTTCGACCTGATGCTGGAGATCCTGAAGCGCTCTGAGCATATCTCTGAGATCAAAGAGGAAGACGTGGAGCTGCTGCGGGAAAGGGCCAGATGCGTGCGGTATTGGCTTGATCACTTCGCCCCTGAGGAGGTAAAATTCAAAGTGGCCCCTGCTCTCCCCACATGCGAACTCTCTGACTTGGAGCTTCGCTTCCTTAGGGAGGTGCATGCCAAGCTGATAGATGCGGAATGGAGCGGAGACAAGATCCACGACCTAGTCTACGAATGCGCTAAGTCTTCAGGTCTCGGTGCCAAGGCAGCATTCCAGACACTGTATGCCATATTCATTAATAAGCGCCAAGGGCCTCGGCTTGGCTATTTCCTTTCCACGCTCGACCGGGAATTCGTACTCAAGAGGATAGAAGAGGCTTTCGATCCTGCATGTCGCGTGGCATGATAGCCTAGAACATCAAGATCTAATTGATGTTGAGTCTAGGCGAGGTTTCACAGCACCCCTTGGTCTATCATCGAATCCGCCACCTTTATGAATCCTACAATATTGGCCCCCACGACATAATTGCCAGCATGGCCGTAATCCGCTGCCGCTTGCGCCACATTCTTATGTATGTTAATCATGATCCTTCTCAGCTGCTGCTCCACCTCCTCGGCGGTCCATTGTATCCCCAGGTGATTCTGGGACATCTCCAGCCCCGAGGTTGCCACACCTCCCGCGTTGGCCGCTTTGGCCGGACCGAACAGCACTTTATTGTCGATGAAGAGAGAAATAGCTGCAGGGGTGCAGGGCATGTTGGCCCCCTCTACCACAGCCCTCACTCCATTGTTCAGAAGGGCTCGAGCATCATTCTCATCCAGCTCATTCTGGGTGGCGCAGGGCATGGCCACGTCGCAGGGAGCTCTCCAAGGTCGCTCTCCTTTCCAATACTCGCAACCGTATCTTTCTGCATATTCCTTGATCCTGCCGCGCTTAACGTTCTTGAGTTCCATCACGAATTCCCATTTCTTGGCATCTATCCCCTCAGGATCATAGACGGTGCCGTCAGAATCCGACATGGTCACAACTTTCCCTCCAAGTTGAATCACCTTCTGCGCGGCATATTGCGCCACATTCCCAGATCCTGAGATCGCCACAGTCTTACCTCTTAAACTATCCCCATTGGCTCTCAGCATCTCCTCCAAGAAATAACAACATCCGTAGCCAGTGGCTTGGGGCCGCATCAGCGAGCCCCCCCAATTGAAGCCCTTGCCCGTGAACACCGACTCGAAGCGATTGGTTATTTTTCGATATTGTCCGAAGAGGTAACCTATCTCCCTCATACCCACGCCAATATCGCCCGCTGGAACATCGGTGTTCGGTCCTAAGAAGCGATACATTTCGTTCATGAAGCTCTGGCAGAATCTCATGACCTCGCCATCACTCCTTCCCTTGGGGTTGAAGTCGGAACCCCCTTTTCCTCCTCCTAGGGGAAGGCTGGTTAGGGCGTTCTTGAAGACCTGCTCGAACCCCAAGAATTTAAGGATCCCTAGGTTGACAGAGGGATGGAAACGCAGTCCTCCCTTGTAAGGGCCGATGGCGCTGTTGAACTGCACCCTATAGCCTCTATTCACCTGCACCTCTCCATTATCATCAGTCCAAGTCACCCTGAATATGATGCTGCGCTCAGGCTCTACTATTCTCCGGAGTATGTTGGCCTTGGCGTATTCTGGCTTAGCCTTCAGCACAGGTTCTAGGGACCTCAACACCTCGCTGACGGCCTGATGAAATTCCTTCTCCCCGGGATTCTTCTCTATGGTCTCATTTATGATCTCATCGATATCCATTATTCCCACCTTACGCCATAGAGCTAATGCCAGAGATGATTTAATAAAGATTTATGAGAGCTACGACCGTCTCAAGTTCTGGTGAGATTATGATATGGTCGGTGTTGATAGCCTTTTTTTGAAATTTGGTGAGGAATTCGGTCGTTCCCGCTGCAAGAAGTGAAAGACTTAGAATATGCAGCGACATTAAACTCCCTCTTGCCATCTTCCATAAAGAATATCGTATTAACAAAATCTTGGAATCGGCCTAAAGGAGGCCGAGGAACTAACTTTTCCATAACTCAAATCCCGGCCCCATAAGGCTAAAATTTTGACGGCGGTTGCAGACCGATAATAGATTTCTTAGGCCATACGCTAAGAATCATTTCAATACGCCCATCTCCCCCAACTTCTCCGGCAGATACCTATCGGTGACGAAATCCAGGCCGTATTTGGCCAAAGCCTGCTGCTCCGCTTTCTTATTGATCTTAAGCATCAACTCGATCTCATTGCGCCAGAACTCATCATTGAAGCGGGGGTCCTTGAGCTCGGCTTCCAAGGCCTTTATGTCTCGCTCGCTCAGCTTATCCGTGGGTAGAGCGTAATTCACTATGTCCGAGGCGGTGATCCCCACATATTCGGCGCTGGGCGTGGCGAGGAACTCGGATATGTGCGCTGTCTTTATGGCGCCATAGGCCACAGAGGCGAAGATGCGGAATGACCAAGGGTCACCGTCAGTGAAGACCACCACAGGAAGACCCATTTCTTCGTGTACTCTCTTGATGAACCTTCGGGTAGAGCGCGCAGGCTGCCCTTTCAGATGCACTAGGATGCTCTTGTATTCCTCTGCGAACCCATTCTCCACCAATCTATCGAACATACCGCCCGTCTCGATGGCGATGACGAACTCTGCACCCGTCTCCAGCAGTTTTACCTTATCGCTCTCCACGTTGTAAGGAATTCCATATCCTGAATCGCCCACATCATCAAGGCAGTTGATGCGCTTCACCTTGCCCTTCCTATCCGTTTCCTCGATGGTTATATCGCCGAAAACGCTAGCCCCATTCTCTTCTGGCCTGAGCTTAAAGTCCTCGCGCATCAACCCTGTCACTATCTCCAGGTCCTCAGCCAAGAGATTGCTCTCGTCCTGGGAATTGAATTTCCCTTTGCCCCAACCTTCAGATATGTAATACATCTCTCTGAGGGTCGAGGATTTCCGCTCTCTGATCATTTCTTCAATGAGTTCCATGACGCACATGGTGCGCAGAAGCATCAAGGCGCCCTGAGTCTTCTTGGCCGTGCGAGCGCCTTTGGCGTTGCCGTACTTCCAAACGGAATGTTTAGGGTCAAACCTGATATTGGACTTGGTGCGGAGGGGAATCACCATCTTGGGCACTTTGCCTGACTCTATCTGCTCGTAGATGGACTCCGCTATCTCATACAGCTTCTGCACCGCCTCTTTGGAGTAGTCAGTCATCGCTGAGAGCCTCCGTCTGCTCGTCGTAGTCCACTTCCTCTTCCTCACTCGACTCATCCGAGGGTTGAACAGGTATTTCGGTCACCTGTAGCTTGGCCACATCCCAGTCGCCGGGAAGAGGATCAGCGCCGATGATCATGGAAGGGTCTATGCCGCTGACATAGAGCTCATTCTCCTCATACATCTCTGGATCCAGCCCTTCCAGCTCCATCTGCACCGTGATCTTATCCGTGGAGCGTATGGGCTTTAGTTCCCAGGTCACCTTGCCATCGTCCTTCACTTGTATAGGTCGGGGCTCGGCTTTGAGCAAGGTGGTAGCCTGGGGAGGGATGACAGCATGAAGGTTGAAACGCATGACTTTGGGAGTGTAGTTGAATATCTCCACTCGAACCTTGTGCCTTCCTTTCTCATAGACCACTTCGTCGTTTATCCACACCACATTCATTATCTTGGTTATGGTGCCCGCCAATGGGGGTACGGGCTTATTCACGATCTTGGCGCTCTTCTGCGCGATCAAGGGGAGTATCTCCTGGACGATCTCGAACTTGGCCTTAGTACGGCTTTTGGTCTCCTTCTTGTTTAGATGAACCTTCAGTCGTCGTCCGCACTCTCTAAGGGCCAGCTCCAGCTCTGATTGTATCTCGGGTATCGCAGCCACGGCCTCTTTAGCCTCGGAGGTGAAGGGTACCTTGGTGGAGGCCAGATGAAGCAGTATTATCGCCGGACCATAGGGGATGCCAGCTCCTCCTCTTTGTTCCAGGCCATAGCGTCTCCAGTCCACACTCTCCACGGCTTTAGTTAGCACGCAAGCACCCTGCTGATAGAGCAGAGGGACGCGGTTGGCGAAACGAAGTATGGTCACTGGCTGATCTGCGGGTATATTGCCCCCGTAGACTATGCCTACTTCCACTTGGAAAGGATTCCCACTGAAGACTTTAGGGGCCCTGGTGACCGGAGGAGCGTAGAATTCAGGTTTATACTCCTCCAAGACGTTCTTCAGCCCCTTCTTGATCAAAGCTTCTCCGATAGGAGAGAGGCAATCAGTGGGCGGAGCGAGATATTTGACCGACTGCATCGCCTTCAATAATGATTTATACTGATCCAAATCCAGGGTTGAAGGCTTATCTCCCTCCTTCAAACCAGCCTTTTCTATTATCTCTCTTGATAGGCGCTCCGAGACCCTTGAGAAATCGTTCTGCAAGAAATCCTTGAGAGTCTTAGCCTTGGTCGCGCGGGCTAGATTCATCAACGTCCCTAGCTCCAACCCTTCAGGATGCGGCTTGATTTCTCTAGTTGGAGGGGGAAGCCTATCATGAGCCCTGGGAAAGTTGTAGGCTCGTCCCTCGGGGTCGATAAAGGTTATGCTGGCATGGGGATTCACTATGGCAGTTTGTCTAAGATATTCGAAGACTGATTGCTTGGAGGCGATATACCGGCCGTTGAGATTAATCTCCACTCTCGTGCCATGTTCCTTCCCCTCCCACATAATATAATCATTGGGAGGTGGAGGACCGACCACCTCAGGCGTATTGTTCTTGGTATTGATCATTATATGCTTTACCGCGGCAGGCTTATCTGGTTCGGTCTTGGAGGTTATGCGGGCAGGTTTCCCAGTGGTGATTTGGCCGTACATCACCGTGGCCGATATCCCGATGCCCTGTTGCCCTCTCGATTGTCGTATGGCGTGAAAGCGCGAACCGAAAAGCAGCCTACCGAAGACATTGGGTATCATATGGGGGACGATGCCGGGACCGTTGTCCTCCACGGTCATGCGGAACTCTTTCTCATCCACCCTCTCGATCTTCACAAGGATCTCAGGCAGTATCCCTGCTTCTTCACAAGCGTCGAGGGCATTATCCACCGCCTCCTTGACCGCCATGATCAGAGCCTTAGTCGGTGAATCGAAGCCAAGTATCTGGCGATTCCTCTCAAAGAATTCCGAGACCGATATCTCTTTCTGCTTCTTGGCCAAATGCTCAGCGATGGAGGCCATCTCGACCTTTCACCTCTTATTGGATTATAAGTGCATCCCGGCTACGTATCCGTGCAAATCTTATTAATAATGTTGGTGCTTGCCAGCCACGAGCACGCTTGAACTCGCTCAGTCCTCAAATTTCTCCCCGCATTGAGGACATTCCTGGGCCTCGGCTGGGACATCAGCGCCACACTCTGAGCAAACGAATTTCTCCTTGGTCTCCTCCTTGCTCTGCTCCATCTTCCTCTTTTGCAGCTCCTCCATGCGTTTCTTCGACGAACCCATCCACCACACGGTCAGGAGCACGAAGGCAAACCAAAGGCCTCCATTCACCACTACATAGATTACGTTGAAGTACAACTCATGCGAAAGGATATCTCCATCGCTCACCATTATGGGTCCCCAGGCCACTCCTGTTCTTACGATTTCATCGCTCTGTGGCATTCTATATGAAAAGGAATACCGGTAGAGGCTCTTGGGCACTTCCACCTCTACGAAAAATACTCTCTTACTGTCACCCAAAGCGAACGAATTGGAAAGATTGAAGGTCCTAGCCTGATTGGAAGCGAAGTAGTCGTACGTGGTGAGCCATAGGTCAGGGGTATCGTTCCCTCCCGTGAGGATCACGGAGTAGTTGAATTTACTCAACTCATTACCTCTGAATGGGATTACCTGGCCTTGCGTCAAAATACCATCGTTGGAGGACACTGGTTCAGGCTGAACCTCTCTCAAAATGGTGAAGAATGTGAAACCGATGATAAGGCCCACGGCAAAAAGCACAAGGATGCCGAAAATGGCTATCTTTTTCATCCCTTTTAGACCGAAATATTTGGGCACAAGATACAGCAAGATCGCGGCCAATAATGGTGCAAAGCAGAAAACATGACCGCCATACAGCATCAGCACTAGGGTCAAAAGCACAGTCAGCACCAGGCCGAACGCCAGACCCAACTTGCTATTTCGGAACTCCTGCCATTTATCCTTGGCACCTGACTCGGCCATTGCCGGGGAATCAGGGCTTCATCGTTTAAATGTTTTCACCTCGGCTGTAAAAGCTCGATGGGGCAGGAAATCTAGAGACGCAGACTCACATGTTTTCGCTCATCCAATAACTGTGGATTCCCAATGTAATTCACCTTTCAAGTCTTCTCGCAACTCGGGGAATTAGTTGTATAACCAGCGCCAGGAAAATTGATGAGTCGATTCCAAAAGGCGTAAAGATAAAATATGGCCAATCTTGTGTCAAAATCCCCTGGAGATATAAGGAGAATGAAAACTGCACTTGTGGCCATCGGAGGGAATGCCCTCATTAAGGTCGGTGAAGAAGCGACTTACGAGAACCAGATGCGAAATTTAAGGAATACTTGTGCTCACCTTGCCAAGATGATCGCCTCGGGCTATGATATCGTTCTTACGCATGGCAATGGACCGCAGGTCGGGAACATCCTGATTCAGAATGAGGTCGCAAAGAGCAAGGTGCCGCCTATGCCTTTGGACGTATGTGTGGCCGAATCACAGGGGCAGCTTGGGTATATGATACAACAGGCATTGACGGAAGCCTTGATCAGGCAAGGGGTAAGGAAAGTAGTCACCTGCCTCTTGACCAGAGTGGTAGTAGACATAGACGACCCCGCATTCGAGATGCCTACCAAGCCAGTGGGCCCTTATTATGACGAGGGGGAGAAGGAGGAACTTAGGCGAACGCAGGGTTGGGACTTCGCCTACGATAAGAATAGAGGAGGCTATCGGCGCGTCGTCCCTTCGCCCAAGCCGCTAAGGATTGTAGAGTGCAGCAGCATCCGAAGATTGGTCTTTGGAGGTGATGAACAGGCGGAGGTGGTAGTGGCCTCAGGAGGAGGGGGCATACCTGTGGTGGAAAGAGAGGGTTGCTATGAGGGCGTGGAGGCCGTGGTAGATAAAGACCTGGCCGCGGCGGTGATGGCCGTGGGAATAGGAGAAAAGCTCCTCATCATGCTCACTGACATCGATTGCGCCTATCTCAACTTTGGCAAGGAGGATCAGAGGCCTTTAGGTTTGGTCGAGGCAAGGAGGATGCGAGATTACCTGGAGGAAGGGCATTTTGCTCCAGGCAGCATGGGCCCGAAAGTTGAGGCAGGACTGTATTTCTTGGAAAAGGGAGGCGAGAGAGCGATCATAACTTCAGCGGATAACATAGAAGCGGCTTTGGAAGGACTGGTGGGCACACAGATCATCAGGTAGGTGTGGAGAAGTGAGTTCCTCTTTAGAAGAGCAAATAAAAGCGCTTGAGGAGGAGATCCTCAAAACGCAGAAGAACAAAAAGACGGAATACCACATAGGCAAGTTAAAGGCCAAGATCGCCAGATTGAAGGAGGAGCAGGAGAGACGTCGCACCAGTGGAGGTAAATCTGGTGCCTCTTATGCCGTAAGGAAATCAGGCAATGCCACAGTGGCGCTGGTGGGCTTCCCTTCGGTGGGGAAATCTACTATCCTCAACAGGCTTACCGATGCCAAGAGCGAAGTAGGGGCCTATGACTTCACCACCTTAGACGTCATCCCAGGTGTGATGGATTATAAATTTGCCAAAATTCAGATTTTAGATCTACCCGGCCTTATCAAAGACGCCTCTAAAGGAAAAGGGCGCGGAAGAGAAGTACTATCCGTGGTAAGATCGGCAGACCTCATTCTTTTTGTGATCGATGCTTATGATACCAACATTCATGTTTTGATAGGAGAGCTAGAGCAGGTGGGGATTCGCATTAACTCACATCCCGCCGATGTTGTGATAACCAGGACCGACTCTGGAGGGGTGACAGTCCGTTCCACTGTTGAGATGACCAAGATGGATGAGGAGATGGCACGTAGCGTGGTTGCGGAATATGGATATATAAATGCTGACGTGGTCATCCGAGAAGACATTGATGTGGACCAGTTGATAGATGTCCTAGCGGGGAATAGGGTCTACATAAAGGCTATGATAGCAGTGAACAAGATCGATCTGGTTCACGACGATGCTTATTTGGAAGAATTGAGACACAAGTTCCATGGCTATGATGTGGTCTTCATATCAGCGGAGAAGGGTCAGGGTATCGAGGAATTGAAAGAGACCATTTACCGTAATCTGGAATTGATAAGAGTATATTTGAAGCCTCAAGGGAAGGAAGCCGATCTAGAGGTCCCGCTAATAGTCCGCAAGGGTGCAACGGTGGGAGATGTATGTGACACGCTCCATCGTTCCATGCGCGCCAATTTTCGATACGCAGTTGTTTGGGGGAAAAGCGCTAAATTTCCTGGACAGACAGTGGGCATGGATCATATCCTAATGGATGGAGACATATTGAGCATAATCAAAAAGCGAGGTGGATAGGTCGCTCATTAGTGGAAAGTATTTTTCTTTACTCTTCCCATATTATGCTCAAGCGTCATGAATTACCAGAAGAAGAGATTCAAGGGTCTGTCCACGACCGCTGTCCATTGTGGGGAACCCCCATCAACGAGAGGAGAGATTATCCCGCCGATCTACCAGACCTCTACTTTTTATTTCCCTACCGAGGACCCTGAGACATGGGAGGGTAAGGTCCCTGAAGGCTCGTACATATATTCGAGATGGGGAAATCCAACCATACGCGCCGCTGAGGATAAACTAGTAGGATTGGAGGGTGCGGAGAGCGGTCTACTATTCAGCTCGGGCATGGCAGCCATTACTTCAACTATCTTGTCATTTGTGAGCAAGGGAGACCATATTGTTGCGGTGGAGGATCTGTACGGAGGGACTTATTCCTTCTTGCGCAAGGAGCTTCCTCGTTTTGGGGTTGAAGTGGCCCTGGTGAATTCTTATGACATCGACGCCATGGAGCGCGCCATAACGCCTAACACCAAACTGATTTACCTGGAATCGCCCACCAATCCATTGCTCAAGCTGGTTGACATCCGAGGCGCCGCAGAAGTGGCAAGGAAGAGAGGTATCAAGAGTGTTATCGACTCCACTTTCGCCACTCCCATAAACCAGCGACCTCTGGAAATGGGTGTGGATATAGTAGTGCATTCGTGTACGAAATATCTCAATGGTCACTCGGATATCATATCTGGGGCCGTTCTGGGTAATGAGGAGGATATGGAGATAATATCGCGCAGGAGGGTACTCTTTGGAGGAGCGATGGATCCCTTTGGCGCTTTCCTTTTGATAAGGGGATTGAAGACCTTAGCGGTGAGGATGGAACGCCACAATAAAAATGGTCTCAGGATTGCGAGATTTCTTGAGCGGCATGATTGCGTGCAAAGAGTGTATTATCCAGGTCTGACCAGCCATCCTCAACATGATTTGGCCCTCAAGCAGATGTCTGGTTTCGGGGGTATGGTGAGCTTTGAGGTGAAAGGAGGGAGAAAGGCGGCAGAGAACGTCCTGAGATCTTTGAAGATCGTAAAGAGAGCGACTAGTCTAGGAGGGGTGGAGTCCTTAGCCAGCATGCCGCTAAATTCTTCTCATTCCTCATTGACTAAGGACGAGCGAGAGCGCTTAGGAATAAGAGATAATCTCATTCGATTGTCTCTTGGGATTGAGGATGCGGAAGATCTGGAGGAAGATCTCCATCTCGCCCTATCAGGTGTGGAGAAAACATAAACTTATGATACACGGATTTCAGAATCAGAGGCGAATAGCAACTGGCTTGATCATTTGAACAAGTAAAGCTTATTTAAAGGTATAATATTGCTCACCCATGATTCAGCGTCCTAGGGGAACCAGGGATTTTACCCCTGAGGAAATGGAAAAACGACGATTCCTCGAATCAGAATTCCGGAGGGAGGCCGAACTCCACGGTTTTAGGGAGATCGCTACACCCATCTTCGAGCACACTGAGCTATTCACGTTGAAATCTGGTCCTAACATCATTGAAGAAATTTACGCCTTCGAGGATAAGGGGGGAAGGCAGATAGCCTTACGACCAGAGCTCACAGCCCCCACAATGCGTTTCTTTGTCAACGACCTCAGTAATTATCCCCGTCCGCTGAAATTGTTCTACTTTGGTCAGTGTTTCAGGTACGAAAGGCCACAAAGCGGTCGTTATCGAGAGTTCTTCCAATTCGGAGCCGAGCTTATAGGGGCTCCCCATCCAGAGTCGGACGCGGAAGTTATAGGGCTTGCAGTTGAAATGATAAGGCGGAGCGGTTTGAGGAATTATGGAATTAGGATGGGCCACATAGGTATATTGCGAGCGAAGCTCAAGGATGCTGGCGTAGAAACAGAATCCATGTCTCAGATACTGCAAAAATTGGACAAGAAGATGTTCGACGAGGCTAGGGCTTTGATGCTTGAGCAAGGTATGAGGGATTCAAGCATAGAGGAAATAATTGGTATTACCAAAATTGTAGGTCCACCCCATGTGCTAGACTCCGCTCCGGGAGAAGCCTGCGATTATCTTAAAGAAGTAATCTCCATATTGCGCGATTATGGTATCGAAGGAGTTCAAGTTGATCTAGGTGTTGTCAGAGGGCTTGACTATTACACCGGAATAGTTTTCGAGATGGACGCGCCCTGCCTAGGCGCTGAGAAGCAGATTTGTGGAGGTGGATCTTACTCCTTGACAGAGCTTTTCGGTGGTGAGAAAGTGTTCTCCACCGGCTTTGCCATAGGTTTCGACCGGACGCTGCTGGCTCTGGAAAAGGAAGGTCTTAACATCCCTGTCAAGAGGCTGGATGCTTACATCATTCCCACATCAGAAAAAATGAGGCACACGGCTTTCGAAATCACTGCAAAATTGCGGAGGGAAGGGATCTCGGCCGACGTGGACTTGATGCGCCGTAACATCGCTAAGAATTTGAAACACGCCGATGCCATAGGTGCCAAAAAGGTGGTCATTGTTGGAGAAAAAGAAGCCGCTCAATCATGCGTTACCATACGCGATTTGGCCACTGGGCTTCAATCTGTAATCCCGGTGAAGGAGATCGTAAAAGAGCTCAAGTGTTGATGTTTTGGTGTCCCAGGTCGATGTGATGGGAAAATTAGGTCAATCTCTGGCTCAGGAGGAGAGTTGAGCCACCGACCTCGGACACCTGTAATGATTTCTGAGTTTGAACTATATTAATCTATACATACAAAGTTCGTCATTGATAAAGAAAATCCGAATCAACCCGGCTTAATTCTTCGGTTAGATTCAGCGTTCAACTTCGAAATATATTCGCATTAAAGTACGATATTTTTTAATTCGGCCATTCTCAACTATGCAATCCATCTCATCCACCCTGGCAGAGATTATGTTCCTAACCGTTTGCGACGCCACCTGAATGGCGTTGTCTGCAGCATCAGAGAAACTTTTCTCACTCATCCCTAAAATATCAATCACCTTTTGCACCATATTCTTACCCCAATTAATGAATTGAAAGAAATCAGTATATATCATTTCCGCGTGGAGTGTTTTTACTCAGCTTCTGAGACGATGGGCGAACTGCATCGCATCCAGCTCTTCGTTTACCAAACGGTCAGCTTTTCGGATTAGAGGGTGGTCACGGCGAGAATGTGATAGTTCGACACTCTTGAATTCACTCATCAAATCTTTGGCCCTTTTTGCCAATGGCAGAAGATTTTCAGACTTTATGCGATATTTACCGGTTAACTGCTTGATCATTAACTCGCTATCTGAAATTATTTCCACTTCATCTGCGCCCATTTTTTTTGCCTCTTCCAGCGCAGCTAGTAGGCCGTGATATTCAGCTTCGTTATTTGTTCGTTCCCCCAGGAACCTGGAGAACTCTAAAATCTTCTCACCAGTTTCCGAGCATATGACCACTGCGAAGGCAGAAGGGCCCGGATTTCCTCGAGAACCGGCGTCGGTAAAAATTTTCAACCTCACCTTTTAACCCCAGCAAACAACCAATCATCATTTACAATATTTCATTCAATTATGTCTGCATCGATTTATCAAGGTACCTGTTTTTATCATCCACATATACTACTCTTGGCTCGAGGGGCGTATCTGTGTATTCGAAGGCCATGATTATCACCTTATCTCCTTTCTTGACCAACCTCGCAGCCCCACCGTTAACACAAATTATCCCTGAGCACCTTTCACCCTTGACCGCATAAGTCTCGAAGCGAGCGCCATTGTCTACATCTGCCACCAATACCCTTTCTCCTGGCCAAATATCTGCTCTTACCAAAAGGTCCTCATCAATGGTGATGCTACCAACATATTCAGGATCCGCATCGGTGATCGTAGCCCGATGGATCTTTGAACGAAGTACGCATCTCATCGTCTAATGCATGAATGTCCCCTTCATGAACCTTTCTCTTTAATATGACAGGCGCAGGAAAAGATAAATTCAATGATTAAATTGGATGGATAATCCATCCAATATGTCGAACGAATCAACTCCAATAATTGGACCTAATTTTCTGGTCATCTTCCGAAGAATAGATAAACTTGGGAAGCGATGAGACTTCGATAAATTTGATAGCACGAAATTGAATATTGTGTTATCCAGTCAAATCGACATAGAGGGGGTTGAGGGATGGAAAGAACTGGGATTTTGCTCGCCTTTGCAGTTGTCGCCTTAATTGTAATGGCAGGGATTTTCGGGGCAGTTAGCATCAGCAGTCAGCATGACGATCGATTCAAGGTAAAAGTAGAGATCGTGGAACCTGAGGAAAATGCAATGATAGCAGGGGTAATCACTGTGAAGGCCACATTCGAGAGCAACAGTCCCGCTATACTTGCGGTATTGAAGATAGATGACAAGATTATCGGAGTGAGCCATGAAGCTCCTTTCCATTGGGAGATCGACACCACCGACTATCTTGATGGCGAACACGCAATTATGGTCATGATAAGAAACGAGAAAGGGAGGATAGGTGTCGCGAATTCCGATATTATAATCAATAATGGGGGTACTAATGTAATTATACGTTCTCCAACGGATGGCTCTAGCATCTCTGCAGATTTCGAGGTCGTGGTGGATGCTGTTAGCCCGAGAGGATTAGCCTACGTCAGACTTGATCTTGATGGACAGCCTGTAGGGAATTTGACTGCTGCACCATTTACTTTTAGGCTGGATAGCAGGACGATGGATAATGGAGAACACTCCTTAATGGCGGTGGCGTGCGATGAACTAGGAGTTACAGCTTCTGCATCAACCACCATCTGGGTTAGCAATCCTTTTTCCATTATCGATGAGAGAGGAAAGCTCATACATTTCGAAGGGGTACCTCAGCGCATCCTTTCCATGGGCAGCTCTTTCACTGAGGTATTGTATGCGATCGGAGCCGATGATCTCATCGTGGGTGTGGATAGCAGCTCGAAATATCCGGCTCAGGTTAGCCAGAAGATCAATGTGGGGAGCTTCTTCACGATCAACATAGAGGCTATTTTAGCGACGAACCCGGACTGCATCATCACCTGGAGCTTCGCCACTACTTCTGTGGCAACTTTAGAATCCTATGGGCTCAAGGTGGTATGTTACAATCCGGGCAGCGTGAGTCAGGTAATGGACGTGATTCAATCGTTAGGTGAGCTAACCGGCCACAAGAACGATGCCAAGGCTTTGATCGACAACATGAATTCTCGCTTGGAAGCAGTTAAGGCTAGAGTGGCATCTGTACCAGTAGATCAAAGGCCTACTGTTTATTTCGAGCTTCGCAGCACAAAATCGGTTGGTCCTGGTACCATAGCAAACGAACTCATAACCTTAGCTGGAGGAAGAAACATCTACTCGACATCTACTGTGAAATATCCGCTCTTCAACAGTGAGTATATCATCAATGCTAATCCTGATGTCATCATCATCGAGGACCAAAGCACCAAGACCACAGAACAAATCAAGTCCACTGCGGGATGGAGCGAAATCACCGCCGTGAAGCAGGATCGCATCCTGAGAATTAACGGTGAGCTGGTATCATCTACTCCGCGTCTGGTCGATGCTGTTGAGCAAATGGCGGAATTCTTCTTCCCTAGGTGATCTATGCCCGTCTTCAGGATAGCGTTCCATGAAGAGGATTGTTCCGCTACCATATGCAATTATGGATGCAACTGGAACTGCAGCATTTGCTCCTATAGATTGCGCGAGGAAATGGCACCTACGAACTTCCTCAGCTTGGACGCCATCTTGGAGAAGCTCTCTTCATTCCGTATGGATACCTTGAATTTTGTAGGGGGAGAGCCACTGACCATCAAGGGGATTAATGAGATCGTAGCTTTTGCAAAAAATGAGAAGAAAGCCAAGGTCAAAATAGCTCATACCAACGCCTCTATGCTTCCTCCTCTTGAAGTGGATGAAATAGGTGTCAGCTTGCGTGCTGTGAGCAAACGCAAGCATCTGCAATTAACAGGAGCTCAGAACACCAAGGTACTGGGCAACATCTTCCGCATTCATGATATGGGTATCAAGATGCGTGTCAGTACTATCCTCATACCTGAGCTGATAGATGTAGAAGAGGTTGAGAAAATCGCAGAATTCATAGCCTCAGTTGGAAGCGACGTTCCGTTACACATAACTGGATACATCCCCGTCCCGGGTCTTCCTTGGCGTCGACCCACTAGAGACGAAATGGCCGATGCGGTTATCGTAGCCAAAAGACACATTCCTAGGGTGACCTGCTCCATATTGACCGTAAGGGAGTACTTGGAAGCATCAGCGCGCAATTCATTACATAGTGTTGGTCTGGTGGATTGATATGAAAGCGAAGGAGAGCCAGGACCTTTTCGAACTGCACCGTGGAAGGATTGCAAGATGGTCGCTGGCGATTATTTTGTTGTCTTTGGCTCTTTTCGTCGCTATCATCATCGGTCTTTGCGTCGGAACAGTAAATATCTCATATGAAAAAGCGTTGGGCATTCTCCTGGGCTTTAAGACTGATGCCACAAGCACTGAGATAACTATCATCCAGAAGGTAAGGCTGCCGCGAATAATGCTTGCTGGGGTGGTGGGATCTTGTTTATCAATTGCCGGGGTGGCGTTGCAAGGCATTTTCAAGAATCCTATGGCCTCGCCGTCAGTGATAGGAATTTCTCAAGGCGCTGCTTTCGGCGCATCGATCACCTTGGTGTTCGGCTTCAGCTTCGCATCGGGCGACCTGGCGATTCCGGTCACCGCCTTCCTGCTCGCCATGATAACGTTATTCATCGTGTATATGTTGGGAAGAGTGGATGGCTATCTTCCCACTACAACTCTCCTACTTGCTGGTATTGCTGTAGGAGCCTTCTTCTCAGCCCTCACATCATTATTGCAGATTCTTGCCGCCCAGGGCTCCACTGAGACCATGTCCCAGGTTGTTTTCTGGCTTATGGGGGGCCTCAATCGGGCCAATTGGGATCAGTTTTGGATAGTTTTTGCGTTCCTCATTCCAGGCTTTCTGCTCTTGATGCTATTTTCAAGAGATCTTAATGCTGTCATAGTGGGAGAGGCGCATGCCACTAGCCTAGGGGTCGACCCCAAGACCACCACCAAGGTCATGTTGATTGGATCAGCTTTGGTCACGGGCGCCGCCGTGGCTTTTACCGGCATAATCGCATTCGTAGGGCTCATCGTGCCTCATATAATGCGCATGGTCATTGGGCCAGACAATCGCATACTATTCCCTGCCTCATTATTGGGAGGGGCTATATTTCTTATAATAACCGATACTGTCGCCCGCACAGTTATGGCACCTCAGGAACTTCCTGTGGGCATAATCACTGCCATAATGGGAGGACCTTTTTTCCTTTATCTCCTAAGACGGAAGAGGGAGGCCACGGAATGGTAGTTGCTAGATTGCGGGTCCAGGGCATTGAATTCAGCTACGATTCATCGCCGGTTCTAAAGGACATAGAATTCGAGGCAAATGAGGGTGAGATGGTAGCAGTGCTCGGACCTAATGGTTCTGGAAAGACCACACTGCTACGTTGTATGAATCGCGCCCTCTCCCCTTCCAAAGGTACGGTGCTGGTCGAGGGCAGGGATCTTGGTGCCCTTTCTCGCCGAGAGATCGCCAGGGAGATGGCAGTGGTACCTCAGAACTGCGTCATCACGTTCCCCTTCACAGCTTTAGAAGTGGTCATGATGGGTCGAAATCCATCCATGGATCGACTTGCAAGAGAAACGAGGGAAGACATCGAAATAATCCGCGAAGCTATGGAAGCCACCAATGTTACTTCTCTTGCCAATCGCACGATGAATCAGCTCTCAGGCGGTGAGAGGCAAAGAGTAATAATCGCTCGCGCCTTGGCCCAAAAGCCAAAAATAATGCTGTTGGACGAACCGACTTTGCACCTCGACATAAACCATCAGATGGAAATAATGGAACTCGTGAGAGACCTGGCCCGAAAAGAGAAATTGACTGTTATAATGGTCTCTCATGATTTGAATCTCGCAGCGCGATATTGCGATAAGGCCATATTGCTCGAATCGGGAAGGATACTCGCCGCTGGGTCTATTCCTGAAGTTCTGACACAGGAAAATGTGCTTAAAGTCTTCAAAATCCGCTCTGTGGTGCAGTACGATGAGCGAATCCAATCATACAGCATGATTGTGTTAGGCACTGTGCAATGACCTTCGAATATTTCTAATGCAAAAATAATTCCCTTATGAGGAAAAAGAATGCCATCCAAAGCTGTTGTGGAAGCAGCGATTTGCAGTCACTATACCGAAGTTCTTGCGAAAAGGATAGGTGAGGATAGAGTTTCCATCGAGATCAGGTCTGACTGTCCTAACGTCGCTACTTATGCGGATATGCTGCAACACGCTGACGTCAAGGATTTGACCGAATGGGAAGGAAATCGAATTCTCGAACTTGCTGGAAAGGCAGGTCTAACTACCACTTGTCTTGTTCCAACTGCTATCTTTAACTGTGCCTTTATAGAACTTGGCATGATGTCTAAGAGTTTAGTGAGGGAGAAAGGGCCTTTGTGCATCCACTTCGTCGAATGACGTTAGCGATATTTTGAAATTCAGAGAGCTGATTTATATCTCCCTTTCATTCGGTGGATTTCGTGACCGGCGATCATTGCGCATTCCTCTACAATGAAGACTTCCTGAAGTACTACTTCGGGGAGAACCATCCCTTCCAGCCGTATAGGGAAAAGGCGACCTTGGAATTGTTGGAAAAATTGGGAATCTTTGGTGATAAAGCGATCGTATATAAGACATATCCAGCCTCTATTGAGGACCTGTGCATGGTGCATAGCAAAGAACATATAGACTTTGTGCGCAACCGCTGTGAGTCTGGATATGGTCTCCTAGACAGAGGAGATACGCCCGCCACCAAAACCTTGTTAGAAGGTGCGCTCGCGGCGGTAGGCGCTACTATAGACGGAGCAGAGGGAATCATGAATGGCAAATTCCTTCATGCCTTCAATCCTGCAGGCGGTCTGCATCACGCGCGCTCCGAATGCTCCTCAGGATTCTGTGTTTTCAATGACATCGCCGTGGCGGTCAGGGCACTTCAAAGGCGGTTCAAAAAGGAGCGAATAGCTATAATCGATATCGATGGACATCATGGCGATGGAACACAATCCGTTTTCTATAGTGAGAAGGTGCTGACCATTTCCTTGCACCACTTTAGCCTGGGATTTTTCCCAGGCAGCGGGGGGACGAGGGAGATAGGAGAAGGCTATGGAAAAGGCTACGCCATAAATGTACCGCTGCCGTTCAGGACGGGTGACAGGACGTATTTGAAGGCCTATAATGAGGTCGTTATTACCGCACTGAAGGAGTATCGGCCAGATTTCATCATCCATCAGTTCGGGGTGGATGCGCATTTCCTGGATCCATTAGTTGGATTAGGGCTAACCACACATGCTTATGAGGAAATAGCAAATGTCACGCATAAGGCAGCGCACGATCTTTGTAATGGACATTACTTAGTGGTTGGGGGAGGGGGCTACAACATCGAAACCGTTCCACGTTGCTGGGCGATAATGTTTTGCACCATCTCAGGTGTATATCCAAAGGAATCTGCGGCTTGGGATGCTTTGCATGACAAAGAATCTCCTCCTGAGCCAGAAGGTGTCGCTGAAGAGGTGGAAAGAACGATTTCAAGAATTAAGGCTGAAATCATTCCGCTGATCAAGTGACATCAGGAATCTCGTTTTTTCCTCATAGATCTTAAAACTCTTTGTCCTTTGTCGGTGAGGAATAAGCGCACCTTTTCAGAATCACTTCTAGTCTCCACGACGCCGGCTTTCTTTAATTTCAATAGCTCGTCCATGAACCTCGGATCGTCTTTGGCGAGTTTTATAGCCTCCTTAACCTCTATTCCATCTTCAAGGTTTAGTAAAATAGATTTCTGCTCACGTGTCAACGGTTCCATGATTGTAACGCCATGTAGAACAGGGAGCCGGCGCACGGTATCGGCTATATGATAACATTCTACACCAGTATTGAAGGCAGCGATGAGAGCAGCATCAGCTAATATTCTTGTCCCTCCGCTAACATTCAATGCGACCTTATCTCCTCGTTTCCTATGAGTTGATATACAATCAACAATTCTATGGAAGGTAGAAAGGAAATCGAATTTGTCCACTAAAAGCAACTCCACTGGCACATTGGCCATGTTTGCTGCTTCCAATATTTTTTTGTATTGTTCTGTGCGCGAATTCTCTTCGCTGGTGACGACTATTAAGGCGTCATGCGGGACCGCCTTCATGGCTTGTATTATTTTAGAATGGTCATAACCAAATGTGGTGATGAGTACACGCAAAATGGTCACCTTAATAAAAGGCGCATAGATTCCTGCACGCGCACTATTTTCTTTCTCCTATCGTCAGGCTTAGTTATCAGCTCCACAGCTCCTTTTTCTAATAACAATTTTATGTGGTGATTCACAGTGGCCTTGTGCAGGCCCATTTCTTTGGCTAATTCTATCTGGGATATGCCATCTTCATGCTTCAGAATCTGCTTAAGAATATCCTTTTCTACTGGGGTAAGGGCGTTCGAGTATTTCATGTGCAGAAAAGGAAGGGCTATCTCTTCGTATGTATCGTCATGAACATATACAGCGTTCAGACCTTCGAAGATACATACCAGCAAGGCTGCTCCACTCATCAATCTAGTTCCACCCGCGATGTTAAATACGGCTATATCTTCACCTGCGCTTCGCAAGGCTAAAACTTGATCTTGAACCTTCTCTGCCACCATCATGAGGTCGAAAGCATCGTCAAGTTCGACCACATCGCATTTTATCTGCATAGTGCGGCAATAATCCACCACCGCAGCGACTGCTTCTTTTGACTTCTTCGCTGGGCTGATGAAGACCACGACATGATCTACTCCGGGCGTGGATTTAATAGTGGGGATGAGAGACTGCGGACGGAAGCCCAAGGTCCCTAGAATTGCGACCATATGCTCACCTTTGATACAATCTATGATTTACATGAATTCATTTCCTAATATTGTATTATAAAAACTAATACTATTATCTCGACTATAATGTTTACCGAATCAAACACAACTCAGCATCTAATTTTCTAACGGAAAAGGATGGCGCCCTGGTCGGGATTTGAACCCGAGTCGAAGCCTCGACAGGGCTTCATGATAGGCCGCTACACTACCAGGGCTTCCGGCTGTCTCGAGAATAAATTAGTCCTATATATCACTTGAGGTTAAAGGGAGATTCTACATTATTCTGGGGTGGAATCAAATTCTCATGTTTTAATGCTCTAGCTACGTTCACTGTCCCCTGCAAGTTCTTTAATTAAAAATACGATTGAGATACGATAGAATGGAAGAAAGAAAGCTCAAAGTCGAAGATTACATGATCAGAGATGTCATCTCCATACCTGGTGACTTTACCGTAGAGCAAGCTATAGAAAAATTGATCAATACTGAATTTCATGGTCTACCTGTAACTGATAAGGGCAAGCTGATTGGGTTCGTGACGGCCAAGGAGCTTCTACGGAATATCAGCAAGCCTGATGCCAAAATAAGGAATATCATTCGACGGGGAACTTATTCAGTTACTCCCGATATGGATTTGGACGACGCCGCTAGGGTATTATTTAGATATGGGCTAAGGAACGTTCCTGTAGTTAACGAGAAAGGTATGCTCATAGGCATAATCTCGAATTTGGATATCGTAAGATCTCACATCGAGCGAGCCACCCCTAATAAGGTCCTTATGGTCAAGACCTTCCTCGAAAAGAAACACGGGATAAACATCAACGTCAAACGACGAGTGATACCGATAGAGCAATTAAAGCCCACGCAGTGGGAAGTCTTCGCAGATGAACTTCTAGGTCGCCAAGAGGAGATAAGACGCGGACTGGTGGAACCGATTATCGTGGTGCAGAAGAATGACCATTATCTCCTGGTGGACGGTCATCATAGGGTCTTGGCGGCCAAGCAGATGGGCGTCAAACAATTTTCTGCCGTTGTATTACAGCCCGATAGGGACATCGAACTGGGCATGGAAAAAACGGCTCGCGAGCACGGCCTAAACAGTCTTGATGATGTTAAGATCATAGATGGTTCGCACCATCCTTTGGTGGAGATCACCACCCGTCTATTGAAAGATGAGAGCAAATGACTTTTTTATCCTCTTTTCTTCCATTTTTCTCCAGTCATCCCTATTCGCTTATTTCTGGAGGTTCCTTAAGGACTCCAATATGATTCTTTGTTCCACCGATGCCACCATGCCGATAGTCTTCACCACGGTATCAGGGTTCAAAGAGATGGAATCGATGCCGCAACGCACGAGGAACTCCGTGAATTCAGGATAAACGCTCGGTGCCTGTCCACAAATTCCCACTGGTACCCCTTTCTTATGCGCCTTCTCAATCAGAATGGCTATAGCACGCTTGATAGCTTCTTGGCGCTCATCGAAATATCCCATCTTGGCCAGAATGTCCGAATCTCTATCCGCACCCATGATTAGTTGGGTAAGATCATTGGAGCCAATGGAGAAGCCATCACAGACTTCCGCGAACTCCTCAGCCATGAATATTATCACTGGCACCTCTGCCATGAGGTAAAGCTTGAAGTCGGGGCCACGTTTTAGGCCAATCTCCTCCATCATTCTTGTGATTTCTTGAACCTCGCTGACCGTACGAACGAAAGGAAGCATCACCCAAACATTCTTCAGATTCATCTCTTCCCGAACTTTTTTCACCGCTAGCAGCTCGCATTTGAATGCTTCTCGATAGGAGGGACTGACATAACGTGAACAACCGCGCCATCCTATCATCGGATTCTGCTCTGGAGGCTCGTATTTCTCTCCGCCTGGCATGTCCTTGTACTCGTTGGTTTTAAAATCACTAAGCCTTAGGATGATGGGACGAGGGAAGAAGGCCTTGCCAACGATTCCAATACCCTCTGCCAGCTTATCTATCAACTCCTTCTGCCTACCATGTTCTACCATATGTGAGGGGTGTTCTCCTATGTACGAAGTGAATAAGAATTCTATACGCATTAGTCCGACACCAGACACTGGCAGCTTGGAATACTCATCCGCTTTGTGAGGGATGGCAACGTTGACCATAATCTTAGTCGCCGTGACCGGGACGCTCATGGCCACGGGTGCCGCAGCCTTTTCCTCCTCCTTTTTCTCCTCCGCGCCCTCGATTACCACGCCCCTTGTCCCATCAACAGTTACCACCATTCCATCCTTTAGCAGCTTTGTGGCCTCTTTGGAGCCCACTATGCATGGGGTACCAAGTTCTCTAGCCACAATGGCAGCATGACAGGTCATACCCCCCTCATCCGTAATTATCGCTGCAGCACGCGTCATGGCGGGGACCATGTCGGGCGAGGTCATCACTGTAACCAGGATATCACCTTTCTTCACTACATCAAGGCTCTCTCCTTCAACGTAGATGCGAACCGGACCTGAAGCTATGCCAGGACTAGCAGCCAAACCTTTTAGAAGGATTTTACCCTCTTTTTGATCCTTACCTTTCTCGTTTGTCTTTTTCCCGCCGTTGCTACTCAAAGTCGTTACAGGTCTTGCTTGTACGATATAAAACTTCCCATTTTCCAAGCACCATTCGACATCCATAGGCTTGTTGTAATGTAATTCTATTTGATTGCCTATGTCAGCTATCTCCAAAATCTGCTCATCGGTCAATTTTTGCTTTTCCATCAGGTCTGGTGGTATCTCTTCTCTAATGGTATCTCCGGTCTTTCCTCGTACCAGCTTCCAAGTCTGCCTGGCCACTCTCTTGTTGATTATCTTGGTGTGGAACTTGTCCACCACATACGTATCTGGAGTAACCTTACCGCCTACTATGGACTCTCCTAGACCATAGCCGGCTTCAATTATGATGTGGGGGAGTTCAGAATTGGGGTCCACGGTGAACATGATCCCTGCGACATCCGAATTTACCATTTTTTGCACAACCACAGCCAGCTTTACCTTGTTGTGGTCGAAACCTTTACTGCTACGGTAAGAGATGGCACGGGGCGTGAAAAGGGATGACCAGCATTTCTTCACTTTATCTATCAAATCCTCAGGTTCTGAGACATTCAGGAAGGTATCCTGTTGACCAGCGAAAGAAGCGGTCGGCAAATCTTCGGCGGTGGCGCTCGATCTTACTGCAACAAGGCCAGTTCTTTTCTCACCTTCGAATAATGAATGAAATTCCCTTAGTATTTCATCCCTAAGGTCATTAGGGATTGTCGCATCATCGAACATCTTCCTTATCTTTTGAGAGCATTCCTGGAGCGAATTTTCTGAGGTGACATCTACGCTTCTCAATGTATTCTCAATTTTACTTGTCAGTTCATTTTTATTTAGGAAGTAATCATAGGCCGCAGTGGTCAGAACGAACCCTTCAGGGACGTTAAATCCAGCAGAGGTCAACTCCCCCAGGTTCGCGGCCTTCCCCCCGGCCACGTTTATATCACTCGCTCCCAATTCTGAGATTTTCATTATTCTCTTCATCGGCTCACCCTTGTGTTCCGAAGGGGTTTGGCCATAAGAATCGCAAGCTTTTGCAATCCTTAAACATCATGACCTATTGGTTGAATAAACTCATTGCTATTAACTTTATGGGAAAATTAAAGAAAAATGCAGCGCATAAAATTATGCGGAAAATTGAAATCATGTTTTTCATCCAGATTTGTTAATGAAAGGGCCATAATAGGTCTATAGGACTTAAATTATGCGCGTTCTATGATTATTTTTTTTAATGAAATTTAGAGCAATGTTAAAATCGCAAAAGGGAAAGCTGAATATTTGAATATAGTTTCGTAAAATATTAGAATAATTATCTACTTCATTTCATTGTTTAACTATTTTTTTCGGCATAGAAATAATGTTTGAGAATCGTAGTTTTTTAAATGAATTTCGATGAATCGTAGCTGTCCTATGTCTTTCGTAAGGAATCAATGATATGGTTAAATAATAAGATTAAATTCAGGGAAGGCATACGTGAGAGGGTTTCACGTGAGTACGATCGAGATTAGATGGCATGGTAGAGGTGGGCAAGGTGTCGTGACTGCGAACGAGATTCTTGCTGGCGCAGCTCTCAGGGAGGGAAAATACATAAAAGCATTCCCTGAGTTCGGTCCAGAAAGGATGGGTGCACCTATCCGCGCTTTCGCGCGTATCTCGGACAAACCTATTAAAGTTCACAGTCAGGTATATTATCCAAATTATGTGGTTGTGCTGGACCACACACTCTTATCATCCCCATCTATTAAGGAAGGACTCAGCGAGAAGAGCACCGTGATTGCAAATTATCCTGATTCCAAAGAGAAGTTAAAAGCGATATTTGGCAACTATGACCTGCACATCGTGAACGCCAATAAAATCTCCATGGAGGAGATAGGAAGGCCCATGGCCAACACTGCTATGTTAGGCGCTCTGGTGAAGGTTTCTAAACTGGTTAACATCAACACAGTGACTGCAGAATTGGCTGCAAAATTTGCTGGCAAATTCAATCAGGAGATAATCAACAAGAACATCAGAGCCGTGGTGCGCGCTTACGAGGAGGTGCAGTGATTGGCTGGAGAGAAGGCAGGAGAACTGCCGGAAGGGGGAATGATCCTAGAGGCTGGATCTTCTAGAAAATATCTAACTGGCGATTGGAGGTCCAAGAGGCCGGTATGCGACGAGAGCAAATGCACTAATTGTTTATTGTGTTGGATATATTGTCCAGATAACAGTGTTATAGTAAAGGATGGGAAGAGAGTCGGCTTTAAGCTCACTCATTGCAAGGGTTGCGGGATCTGTGCCAATCAATGCCCAGTTAAGTGTATAAAAATGGTAGAGGAGGGAGTCTGATGGAAAGGGTAGCTATGAATGGAGACCAAGCTATTGCCCTGGCTTGGAAGCAAATAAATCCAGATGTTGTGGCCGCGTATCCCATAACCCCGCAGACTATTATCGTTGAGGCCTTCTCCGAATACGTAGCGGATGGTCTTGTGGACACTGAGTATGTATGCGCTGAATCGGAGCACAGCGCCATGTCCATGTGCATTGGAGCATCAGCGGCGGGGGCGAGAACTGCGACGGCAACCGCTTCTGCAGGCTTAGCTTTCATGTGGGAAATGCTCTACATTGCTTCTGGGATGAGATTACCTATAATCATGGCAGTGGCAAATCGAGCACTATCTGGCCCAATTAATATTCACTGTGATCACAGTGATGCCATGGGCGCGAGGGATTCGGGGTGGATACAGATATTCGGGGAGAATGTGCAAGAAGCCTATGACAATGCCATTATGGCGTTCAGGATAGCGGAGCATATGGATATTCGGCTTCCAACCATGACATGCTTAGATGGCTTCATAATCACGCACTCTCTGGAAAGATTTGAGCCTATTCTCGATGATGAAGTGAAGAAATTCGTAGGTGAATTCAGATACAAGAGATCTTTGCTGGATGTGAAGAATCCCACAACCTTTGGCCCCTTTGATTGGACTGATTATTATTTTGAACACAAGTATCAGCAAGTAGATGCCATGCGCCATGTCATACCGATAGTAAAACAAGTGCAAGAGGAGTATGCTAAGATTTCCGGTCGAAAGTACGACATAATCGAACCTTATCGCATGGAAGACGCAGATTATGCCGTGATAGCGATGGGATCGACCGCAGGAACCCTCAAGGAAATTGTGGATGAGCTGCGCTCTGAAGGGAAGAAGGTAGGAAGCATTAAACTGAGATTATTCAGACCTTTCCCCTCGAAAGAGCTAGCGGACATCTTGGAAGGCCTTAAGGGAGTTGGAGTGATGGATAGGGCAATTAGTATGGGCGCCACGGGTCCGCTTTTCCCAGAAGTTAGAAGTGCATTATATGAAAGGAAAGAGCGGCCAAATGTGAAGAATTACATATATGGTCTAGGAGGGAGGGATATCAGGCCAGAGGAGATCAAGCACGTTTATAAGCAGCTCATATACGATGAGGGCGAAACCGTCAACTTCTTGGGGGTGAGAATCTGACCATAACCACCAATCTAAAAGTTCTCTCTGGAAGGGAGGACCGATATGTGGAGGGTCACAGGCTATGTGCCGGATGCGCTGAACCGATCATAGCTCGGCAAGTCCTTATGGCCACTGAGAAGCCGGTTGTGGTGTCGAATGCAACTGGCTGCTTCGAAGTCTCCTCTAGCATATATCCATTTACCTCTTGGAACGTGCCTTGGATACATAGCGCTTTCGAAAACGCCGCATCAACTATTTCTGGGGTAGAGGCGGCATATTTAGCCTTAAAAAGAAGAGGAAAAGTGACAGAGGACATAAGGTTCGTTAGCTTCGGAGGAGATGGAGCGACTTATGATATTGGCTTTCAGGCACTCTCTGGAGCTATAGAGCGAGGACATCGTTTCTTGTATGTCTGTCTCAATAATGAGGCCTATATGAATACGGGGATTCAGCGTTCAGGAGCGACAAGCAAAGGGGCTCAGACCACGACTTGCCCGGCAGGGACTTGCATTCCCGGCAAGAAGGAGTTCCCCAAGGATCTGACAAAGATCATTATCGCGCATGATCTACCTTATGCAGCGCAGGCATCACCTCATAATTATAAGGACCTCATAGAGAAGGCGGCGAAAGGTTTCGAGGCCAACGGACCAGCCTTTTTGAATGTGATATCGCCTTGTCCCAGAGGGTGGAGGCATGACTCCTCTAAGACCATTGACATGGCAAAATTAGCGGTTGAGACATGCATATGGCCCCTTTATGAATTTGAAAAGGGAACATGGAGGCTGACGGGTGAATCCCTGCGAATCGCCGAAGGCTCGAAACCTAAGCTACCAGTTTCTGAATGGCTGAAGTCTCAAGGGCGCTTCTCCCACCTCGCTAAAGAGAAATGGAGCTTCATAGCTGAGGAGATACAGCAGAATGTGGATCGCAAATGGGAGGAATTATTGAAGCTTTGCAAGCTCTAACTTTTTAATTTTTTCTTTAGAATTCATCACTTTTTTTTATCACTATTTCAGATGCCGCATCATAGTGCATCGCATGATATTTTTATTCATTTAAATAATAATAATTAATTTATTTTTTATTCTTAACAAAATCTATCTCCGGCGGTCGTTTATTGGTTGGATTCCTCTTGAGAGGCTATGAGCTCTTCCCATAGCTTTAGGGTCTCTAGAGCTTCTTCTTCATCTACTACTTGAATAGCGAATCCAGCATGAACTACTACATAATCTCCTACTTTTGTGTCCACCAAAGATATGTTCGCCTCTCTTATCACGCCTCCAAAATCAACACTCGCATTTTGGCCATTTATTGACACAACTTTACCTGGAACTGCTAAGCACATGTGATTTCCACCTCAGGAAAGAAGCTTAATTATGGCCTCCGCTGGCTGTCCATCACATGCTTTAAGGGCTGCGATAGCTTTCTCTCTTGATGCACCAGTTTGTGACATCACCAACTCGATATCTTCTTCAGGAATGTCTACCTTCTGCTTATCATCGCTCTTGGTCTCCTGTTTTTGGGTGAGAGGAGTCATCTTCTCCTCGCCGATTATCTGGAAGGTTTTTTGTCCCTGAACCTTCATGATGGTGACCTCAGCATTTTGAATGCGATATTCCGCATCTTTGGTACGGATGATGACCTCTGTGACTCCTTTCAACTCCTCGGTTTCAATGCCCATACGCTTCATGGCTTGCTTGACCTGGCGCGGGTTCACACCCCTCATCCCTGGAATCATACAGACAATGACGAACTCAGAAGTCTATCATAAAACTTTGTAAAAATTAGAAAAGAATAAAAAAGAAATAGGCGGGTTCGACGATGTTTAGAGAACTCTTAGGTATTTCTTGTGCTCCCAGTCCGTTACCCAGGTTCGATAATCATCCCACTCTTTCCCCTTTATATGTAGGAAATGCGAGAAGATATGGTCCCCCAAGACTTCTTTCATGAGCTTGCTGCCAGAGAATATTTCCAGTGCTTGACCCAGAGACTCGGGAAGCGATTCGATACCCAGGCGTTTCCTCTCTTCCTTACTCATATGATATATGTCCTTTTCCACTGGTTCCGGAGGATATATCTTCTTTTCGATCCCATCTAGACCGGCGGCGAGCATTGCGGCAAATTGCAGGTAAGGATTCCCAGCTGGATCTGGATTACGAAGTTCTATTCTGGTCCTTCCTCCTCTGCCAGCAGGGACCCTTATCAAAGCTGAACGGTTCATATTCGCCCAAGATATATAGCAAGGTGCCTCGTATCCAGGTACTAGGCGCTTGTAAGAATTGACATATGATGCTAAGATGGCACAAATTTCCTTGGAATGATGCAATAAACCGCCAAGATATCTCATGGCCACATCAGAGAGTCCATATTTTCCATCAGGGTCATCGAAGGCGTTACGCCCATCAACCGTGGCCAAACTCTGGTGAACGTGCATTCCGGATCCATTCACCCCAAAAATCGGTTTAGGCATGAAGGTGGCGTATAGCCCATATTTGGCCGCGATAGTCTTCACCCCGAACTTTAGAGTCATCATACGGTCCGCCATGGTGAGCGCATTCTGATAGCGCAAATCCACCTCTAATTGGCCAGGTGCGACCTCATGGTGGGAAGCTTCCATGTCAAAATGCATTGCGTCGAAGGCCAGTACAATATCTTTCCGGACCATCTCTCCGATGTCCAAGGGCATCAGATCGAAATATCCACCAGAATCGGCGGGCTCTAATATGGGACTGCCCCTATCATCCATATTCAAAAGAAAGAACTCGAATTCTGGGCCGACGTTAAACGTCCAACCTTTTTCTTTGGCCTTGTCTATCATTTTTTCTAGGACCCATCTCGGGTCACCTTTGAAACGGTTACCACTATGATCATATATATTACACATGAAGCGCGCTGTTTTCATCGGAGAATCGGAAGTCCAGGGATAGATTTGGAAAGTTTCAAGGATGGGTTGTGCGCGCATATCGCTCTCTTCTATCGTGGCATACCCCAGAATGGAGGATCCATCTATGAACACGCCCTCATCCATAGCGCGTTCCAGCTTGGTTACGGGTATGGACACGCTCTTTACCACGCCGAGAATGTCTGAGAATTGCATTTCAATGAAACGCACATCTTCATCCTTTACCTTTTTGAGAATTGCATCCTTGGCTTCACTCATGGTTCTCGTTGGAGACATAAGGATGGCTATAAATCGCTAGAACAAATATCTTTCTGTCGAGTCTTAAGGCAGATGATTAGACATTTTATCATTTTGAAAGGTAAAATCGCTAATCATGGCTATTTCCATCTCCTTCGCTCAAAGCCTTTTTAAGCGCCTCTTTGGCCATCCTCACTGCAATTGTTCCCTTGCTTGGATCCGAAGCCCCACCGGAGGCGAAATGCATCTTACCTCCCCCTTTTCCACCTAAAGGTTCCAAGGCCTCTGCAAGAATCTTTCTGCTGTCCACCTCCAAGTCATTGCTAGTTGCCACGATAAGCATCAACTTATCGTCCAAAGCGGCTAAAATGGCTGCTGTTCGTTCTTCATTTGTGATCTTGTTTACCGTATCTATTAGCGTTTTCTTATCTAGACCTTCGAATACGCCGGAATAGACTCGGGCACCTTCTATCTTTTCAGGCATCAAATTAGCCAGGGCCGCTTTCGCATAGGTTTTTAGCAGCGCACTTTTTACGCTCACATCATTCTTGAGATTGGCTATAGCATTGATCAGATCATCTGGTCGAGAACCCGCAGCTTCAGAAGCCTGAAGAGCAAGAGAGGAAAGACGAAGGGCTGTATCTATCGCTTTTCGACCCACCTCGAATTGTATTTCATAATCTCCCATGGGTCTAGCCGAGACCAGCCTTGTGATGACAATCATCTTTATCTCTCTGGTATTCTGGACATGTATTCCTGCGCATGCTGCCTTATCGATTTCTCCTATCTTGACTATCCTGACTCTATCACCATGTATTTTATCAGCCTTAATGCGCACCTGCTTCAATAGGTCTGAATCTTTGGAAGTCCAGACCTCACTAACGGGAAGTTGAGAAGCAATCGCCTCATTTGCTTCCGATTGTGCCATTGACAATAACGGCCAGCTAAGGTCTCCCTTGACTATGAGACTTTTTTTAGATGGTGTTATGGATATCTTCACCAATTCGATCTCAGGATGAATCTTGCTCAAAATGGAGTAGAGAAGATGTTCACCAGTGTGTCCCCTCATCAAATCAAGCCTACGCTCCCAATCTATTTGGCAATCCACCCTAGCCCCCGGCCTTAATGCATGTCCAGGAACATGATGAAAGACCTCTCCTCCTTCCATCTTCACAGATTTTACCTCAAGGCCAGCCAACCATCCTGTATCAGCATCCTGGCCTCCTCCTCCTGGGAAGAAAGCAGTCCTGTCCAAGGATAACCATTCTCCCCGAACAGTTGTAACTATGGCATCGAAAGTTTTCAAATATGGATCCACTTCATAGAGCAGACGTGTCATATCGATGCTCATATGTATTCGATTCTTAAAAATGTCCTAAGAATAGATTGATTTCTCACTGACTGAATTTTTAATAGAAGGACCATAAAATCGACAAATGTAACGAGAGTACTTTAGGAAAACAGACAAATATACATAGCGGCATTCTCAGGCGCAGCCAAAAGGAAGAGTATTGCGATGTCCAGTAAAGACCTTGACGAATTAGACAAGCGCATAATCAAGGAATTATGCACCTCGAGCCAAGGCTCCTACAGGCAAATAGCCAAGCGCCTTAATATTCATCCCACGACTTTAATCCAGAGAGTAAAGAGCCTGGAGGAATCAGGAATAATTCATGGCTATCGTGCCCATGTGGATTATTTAAAACTGGGGTACGAATTCATGGCTATCGTTCATATATATGTGGAAGGCGACCTCTTGGATATTCAGCAAAGAATAAAATCGCTCAAGGATGTGGTGGCTGTTTTCGATGTTACTGGGGAATGCGATTCTATTGCGTGGGTGGCTTGCAAGAATCGCGAGGAGTTCAGCGCAGTCATCAAATCCATGCTGCAGATAAAGGGAGTAAAGAAAACCAACACTTACGTTGTTTTAAACATGATAAAAGATCCTTTTCAATTCATGCCAACCTTCGAGTAGAACTAGGGTTAATGTGATGCACAATGTCGATTCAAGAGTTAACCATTTAAGATTTTGCAGTATTTGGTGCGATTATGATGACATTATGATACCGTATGCGCACAGAACCTCTCTTAGTGAGAAAACGTCAACAACCTCATTAGGAAAGTGTTTATAATAAGCCTGTCATTCACGCCCGACATCAGTTCTAGAGGCCTGGAGAGATGTTGCGTACGCATCATTGTGGTGAGATTAGACTAGAGGACCTCGGAAAGAGGGTCACATTAGCAGGTTGGGTAAGATTCCGTCGCGATCACGGAGGCGTTATGTTCTTCGACCTGGCGGATTGCCATGGCATAAGCCAGCTGGTTATGGATCCTGAGGCTCTAGGACCACAAGTGGATAAGCAGCGCCTTTCGGAGTTGCTTAGGGACGTGGGTCGAGAATATGTGCTGAAAGTAACTGGCCTTATTAGAGAGAGGGTTCCGGGGACAGAGGATCCGCGAAATCCCACTGGTACTGTGGAAGTGCTCATAGAGGATGCTGAGATCTTGAACACCTCCAAACCTTTACCGTTCGAGGTGGCAGAGCAGAAGAATTCACTCCTTCCCAATGAAGATCTGCGTATACGATACCGCTATCTTGACCTGAGAAGACCGCAAATGATCTCGAATCTGAAATTCCGGGCCCAACTTTTCGCTGCTGCAAGAGCAGCTCTCGTTTCACTTGGCTTCATGGAAGTCGAAACGCCTATGCTCACGCGGTCAACAGCTGAAGGAGCTAGAGACTTTCTCGTACCCTCAAGAATCAAGCCTGGACATTTCTATGCACTGCCACAGAGCCCGCAATTGTTCAAGCAGATGTTAATGGTAGGGGGTGTAGAGCGCTACTTCCAATTTGCGCGCTGCTTCCGTGATGAAGACTCGAGGGCTGACCGCCAACCGGAATTTACACAGATGGACATCGAGATGTCGTTCATCGAGCAGGAGGATGTTTTTCAGGTGGTGGAAGCAGTACTCAAGAGTGTTTGGAAGACGATTTATGACGAGGAGCTTGCCACGCCTTTCCCTCGCCTACCTTACAAGGAAGCAATGGCCCGATTCGGGACGGACGCTCCTGACATCAGATTCGGTCTTGAGCTAGTGGAGGTCACGGACATAGTCCGTGATTCCGATTATGACATCTTCAAGAAGGTCTTGTCTAAGAAAGGGACAACAGTGATTTGCCTAAATCTAAAATCCTCTTGCATACGCGAGAAGGACGTAGAGTTGCAAAATCTAGGCAGGAAAGAAGTGGATCGTCTCATCGAATGGGCCAAGTCACAGGGAATGGGTGGACTTACCTGGATGCGCTGTACACAAAATGGCCTGGAATCGAACATCGTTAAATACTTCCCTGAAGGTGTGAAGGAAAAACTCCAGGAAAGGATGGGAGCGGAAATAGGCGACCTGCTGCTTTTCCTCGCTGGTCCTCGATTGCAGACACTCAAAGCGGGAGGAGCCTTGAGGATGAAGCTCGCCAAGGATCAGGGTCTTTTAGAGGGTAAGGGGCACCAATTCGTATGGATCGTGGACTGTCCTTTGTTCCAAGCTGATCCTGTTACGGGCAAGCTCTCAGCCTTTCACCATCCCTTTGTGAGGCCCTCGCTAGGCGATATCCTGGACTCAGAGGACGCAACTCAGATCAAAGGGTTGTCATATGATCTGGTCTTGGATGGAAATGAAATTGGCTCAGGAAGCATACGGATTCATGATGCTAAGGTCCAAAGGAAGATATTCAGGAAGTTAGGCATGAGCGATGAGACCATAGAAAAGGAGTTCGGATTCTTCCTCGAGGCTTTAGAATTCGGTGCCCCTCCTCACGGAGGCATCGCGCTTGGTATGGACAGATTGGTATCAATATTGTTAGGCTGTGAGAGCATCAGGGAAGTTATAGCATTTCCCAAGAACAAAAAGTTCGTGTCCCTAGTGGACGGCTCTCCCACCAGGGTTGATCCGGCCAAGCTTCAAGAGCTGATGCTTATCAGCATCGCGGAGGAAAGCAAGGAGGAGAAGTGATCATCCCTTCCTTTTGTTTATTTCCTTCACCACGGCATCGACGATTTCTTGGGAGCTGTATTTTCCTTTAGCCAGCTTCATCACATGACCTATGACGGCGTTTGCTGCCTTTGGATTCGAGGAATAGTCTTTTATTATCTGCGGGTGTTTATCTAAATAATCTGATATAAAGGATTCTAGGACCTCATCCTGTATTGCACAGGAGATATCTTCAGGGCACTCGCCAGCAGCAATGGCCGCGATTCTCCTTCTGCCCTCAGAATCGGTGATGCTCCTATCCGCGACCAACTTAACGGTTTCCATTATATCCCTCGTTACCTGCTCATTGATGCGAGGCAGAATCTGCGGCCAGGAATTCGAGATCGGTCCCAATGTCCAATTCATTGCCATCTCAGGATGTACCCTTTTCGCCATCTCCTCAAAGAGGTCAGCCAAGGCCATGGAAGTCAATACCATTTGCCTCGCCTTATCATAATCGACCATGTAAACAGTGGAAATACGCTGAGCCCTACGCAAAGGTGTCTCCACCTCAGGAAGTGCGTTTAAGAGAGAAGTCAAATCATATACCCCAAGGTCTGGTTCTCCGATATAGCCATAATCTTCCTCGAACTCTTTCTCTCTGGCAGAAACGGTGACCTTCCTTTCCTCATCGTAACGCCTGGTTTCGCGCATCACCTTCATTCCCGCCTCAAGCAACTTCTGCTGTCGGCCAGCTTCGAATCTAAGAGCCCTCTCTAGGTTCCTCAATCCTTGTATATTTTTTATTTCCACCCTTTCTTCGCCTACAGAGATATTAGCATCAGCGCGAATGCTCTGCTCATCATCACCACTTGTTCCAATCATGTGCTTCAGCTCTACCATCAATTCGGCCAAAAACCTCCGAGCCTCGTCCGGAGATGATAGATCTGGAGCAGTGACTATTTCCACCAAAGGTATCCCAGATCTGTTGTAATCAATTAGGGACACCTCCTCCCCCGCTTTACCTACACGTTTGATTCTTCCTGGATCCTCCTCCAAATGAACGCGCCATATACCTATATTTTTACCTTCCACGGGGAATAGGCCATCCGTCCCGATGGGAGAGTCATATTGAGTTATTTGGAAATGCTTTGGGAGATCAGGATAGAAATAGGTCTTTCTGGAGAACCAAACTTGAGGTGAGATTCTGCATTGTAAAAAGCGAGCAATGCTTACCGCCATCTCCAAAGCTTTGCGATTTAGGACTGGTCTTGATCCTGGGAATCCAAGGCAGGTAGGGCAGATGGAGGAATTCGGCTCTAATGCGTTCGTAGGGCAAGGACAGAATAGCTTGGAGCGTGTGGGCAATTGAACATGTACCTCAAGCCCAATCCTCAAAAGCTCACCTCCGGGAATTTTAAAGTGAAGGTGGAAGTCCATTTTCTTGCCGCATCGAGCAACACCCTCTCTTCCCAATGGGGAGCCACCAGTTGCATGCCCACAGGAAGACTTTGAATATAACCACATGGTAGGGAGATATGGGGCAATCCAGCTAGATTGGGAGGTACTGTAAGGAAATCAGCTTGGTATACCTCTAGCGGACGCATCTTTTTAACATCATCTAATTTTGGTGCCAAAAACGGCATGGTCGGGGTAAGGACAGCATCGAAATCATGAAAGATTCTTTGATATTCTGATATTATTAATTGGCGGACGGCCAAAGCTTTCATGTAATATCTCTCTCGGAAACCGACCATACGGGCATAAGTGCCTAGAAGTATCCTTCTCTTGGCTTCGGTGCCGAAGTATGCGCTGCGCGTCTCTGCGAAGAATTCGTTGAAATGCTTTGTGATATCCGGATTCCTCACACCAAATCGCATGCCGCAGTAACGCGCGAGATTGGTGGAAGCCTCAGAAGTAGCCAGCACATAATAAGCAGAGAGGGCGTATCTAAGAGAGGGCATGGATACCTCCTCTATCCTGATTCCATGCTCTCCTATCAATGAGGCCAGTGCCTTATTGAACGTTCTATGCACATCTGGATCAAGATGGTTAAGAGCCTCTCGAGGAATGGCAACACTTTCGATGCCACGACCTGATAGGGTCAATGGTGGCTGTGCGCAAGAAGTAGGATCATTGGAATCGCGGCCAGATATCACTGGGAGCCATCTTTGCAAAGACGCCGCTTCGCGCACTAAAAGCCCTATCTTATCTAGGGAGTTGGCGTAATCGATAAGGCCATACCTTGACACTCTACCATACGTTGGGGTGAGACCAATAACCCCACAGAAGCATGCGGGACATGATATCGAACCTCCTGTTGATACCCCCAAAGAAACGTGTCCAGGTAATAAGCAAGCGGCTGCCGCTGCTCCACCGCTGCTTCCACCACAGGATCTACTTTCATCGAAAGGGTTACGAGGTATTCCATAGGCAGAATTGGTAGAAAAGGTTCCAAAACCGAACTCGTCCATGTTGGTCTTGCCGATTAGAATCGCCCCTTCTTCTTTCATCCGACGTACAGCGGTGGCGTCGAAAGGCGGTCTATATCCTTCTAATATCTTTGAGCCGGCTCGGGCCTGAAAGCCTAGAGCGCATAGGTTGTCCTTGGCGGAGAAATGTGTCCTATTTGATAGATCCTGCAGACATGTAAAATCATTCGAGAGCTCAGTGAATGCCTGATATCTCTGATTTAAGGCTTGGAGCTCGCTAAGGCTCATTGAATGGCTCATGACAACCTCGGCCCCCTTACTAAATCCTCGTAAGTGTCCATGGAGTCACGAATCTCTAGAGCACGTGGATTCTGTATTGGTTCATCTTCTCGCATAATGTTAGCTATTCTCACAGGATTGAATTCATGTGTCTCCATGGGGGGTGCTTCGTCTAATAAGGATAGGTAGGCTAGAACTTCTTCCAGCTCTTGGGCCAAAGCCTCTTCTTCAGACGAAGAAAGATGGAGCCTTGCAATCTTGGCAACCCTGCGCACCGTCTCGATTTCCAAGCGATCACGTCCTTCATCAGAAATGGAGCGATGGATGATTGTGAAAACTGGGTATAAAACAATTGGTGATTTGAGGGGGTTAGAGTAAAAACCAACAACTGATGCGGGAAGGAATGAGTCTGAAAGGAAAGAACGGGCAACGAGAATTTAAAAAGAATCTATTATTGCCAGTGAAATAAGAATGGAAAAACAATGGCTCCCCCCTCAATGACAAATTAAGATTTCAAACTGAGAATCAGACAGTTCTACCAGCTTTTCCCCAAATTCACATCATAAGATTTGGATGAAAATGTTTATGAGGCGCTCCCACTTACATTGGGGCGGTGCGATGATGGACGATGCTGAGAAGTTGATTCAGCAGGGACAGCAACTCATGAGCCAGGGTGAATACCAGCAGGCGCTTCAGAAATTCGATAAAGCGATCAAAGCCGATCCCAAGAATGCCGAAGCCTATTATCTCAAGGCTGAAGCGGCTGTAGTGGTTCCTAAGGTTAGTGTAGAAGAAATCCTGGCGTTATATAACAAAGCCATCGAGCTCGATCCTAAGAACCCTTTCTATTATTCGTCCATGGGTGCCTTTTGCGTGGATGTCGGGCGCTTGAATGAAGCAGAAGCGGCATATAACAAAGCGGCTGAACTCGATGCCGAGAACGCTCCATATTATTATTCAGAGTTCGCGGTGGAGTACAGTCGCAAGGCGCCTATCGTCATGGAGCAATATCTTGATGACAATACTCGCGGAATGATCGCCAAAAAAGCCCTGAGATATGCATTGAAATCCATAGGCCTTGATGAAGAGAGGGCAAAAAAATTGCTCTAATTGCTCTCATCTTCTTGGCCATAGTCCATCCTGCTCATTCCTATGCCTATTTTTCCTATCTTCTATAGGAATGCAGTGCGAGCACATCCCTGCTTTGGGATAGTAATGGTCCGCGCAGACCAATCTTCCGCATATGGTGCAGGTGAACCTCGCAGGCGCACTACATATCATGCAGGGGCCTAATATCTCCATGCAATCAACCTCTCATTTCTAGACGGGGTCAAAAAATCTTGCCCATCAAAGAGTTGATTCATTTTCCTCATAGATTACGAAAGCATCTCCGTTTTCAAGCAATATTGGATAGGTGCGCAGATCCTTCGCTTGCGCATTCATGAGAACCTTTCCCGTCTGCAGGTCGAAAACCGCTCCATGAACTCTGCATCTAATGGCATGATCCACTAATTGTCCTCTGTCCAAAGGCGCGCGCATATGTGAGCACCAACCGTCTATGGCGAAAAATTTCCCATCGACCTTGACCACCAGGATTTCCTTCCCTCCTGCTCGAATCATTCTCATATCTCCTTCTCTTATGCTATCAATCTTGCCCACTGAGAGCTTATGCTTCATTCATACCCCCCCTCGATGAAAGATTGACGCGCTTAACTCATCAAACTTACCATTTCACAGAAAGAAAGAACCATAAGAATGCAGGTCAAGCCTTCGTCTCGAGCGCAGGATGATTGGCAAGGGTTTTTAAGAAGGAGAGGTCATGGAATCCTAAAAAAAGGTGGTTGATGGATGGCGAATGAGGATATTGCAGCCGAGATCAGCGAGAAGAGTAAGGAATTTAAGGAGATGCTGAAGGACTTGAAGGCTAATTTGGAGACCTGGAAATTTTCAGTGGAGGAATCCAAAGAAGGCCTTAGGGTGGAAATACATGCTGTAGCGCTTATTAAAAGCAAAAGCAAATGATTTCGTTGGCTGCGGCAAGCCTAATCGCTCATGAGTCGCAGCAATTCCCTTTTCTTATCCTCACTCAAATTAATATCAGGTCTCTTCTGTATCAGTTCAAGATATTCAGAAGCCAATCTGAGATCTTCCGCGGAGTAATGCTTCCTCGCCACCTTCACTATATCCCTCGCCTCCTGGAATTGTAGGAATGAAGCTATTTGGCATGCGAGATCGTAAGATCTCTTCAGGGAGGAAGGGGCCTCTTCTAGATAATGCCCTACATCGAGGATGTAGAGATGATCATTTACCATTACATTATCCGGTTTTATATCACCATGAAATAAGTCATTATCGTGCATCTTTCTTAGGTATCCGAACACCATATCCATCTGTTCCAGGCTCATGGCACCGACTTCGGTAACCGGTTTGGCATCAAGATATTCGTAGATCACAACGTACATGGCGTCATTCAATTGATGATAGCCGTAAGGCTTGGCCGTAGGAATTCCTAGCTCATAGATGGCCTTCATGGTCTGGAATTGATGCTTGGCCATGCTCGCTGCGTCCAGAGGGAAGCCAAAGAGCGGATCTAGAGCGTTGACTTCCAGGTAAAGGTTCTTTGCGATTTGAATGGTGCGTGCCGTAAGGATATCGGCGCCGCCAAGGATCTTGCCAAACAATTTGTGAAGGTTGCCGTTAGAATCAAATCCCGTTATTCGCACGGGTATGGAAAGACGAGACCCACCAACTCCTAAAGGCCGCACTGAAACTTTGCTCAGGCCGTACTCTTTGGCCATAATGCGGTGCAGGGTTCTTATGACATCGCGGAAGTATTCTCGGTGCTCATGAAGATGTTCCTGCTCACTATCATTCTTGTTTGTCAGGTTATGTCCCCCTTATCCTCCAAATCCAATCTATCCCTATTTGTCTTGATGTCGGTCACGCTTTTATCAAGATTGGATTTACGTGCTCCGAGCCAAATCTCGAGCCCCAATCGCAGGGCGTTCAGCCTATGCACCTTGATGCCGTTCTTCACACCTCTGCCCAACTCGATTATGGGACGACCCTTGTGAGAGTATGTGATATGCCAGACTACGAGTTCGGGGAAGGCGAAGTAGAGTTGGTTGGTGTTAATAGTAATATCTCTGTTATTCACTTGGATGTCCAGGTCGGCCAATCCCTCCTTTCTAATCGGTATATGCAGATGCTTGCCAAAGGCCAATCGGAACATCCAATAGGAAAGCACCTCGAGAGTGTTCAAGTCAAGAACGTCCTTGAGGGGTATGTTCTTGCTCCTTTTTTCCTCCTTGCTCTTTTGCTCAAGGACTGGACCCTTATCATTTAAACTCTTTTCATCATGTGCTTTCGACTCTGATGCTATATTTATCTGGGCGTTCGTAACTCGGGCTATATCATAATTTCTTTTTTCATTCGCCCCGACCTCATGGGTCATGATTTTTGCAGGCTTTGACTCATTTGCTTCCTTAATTGAGGCCTTCGGTCGGGGGCCATGCCCTTCCCATCCATAAGGCTCTTCTAGATAAGGAGCCCCTTCTTTATGATATTGACTGGAGAAGTTGATGCCCTGTTTTCTGTGCCAATAGCGCTCAAACGCATCCAGGTCTGCCTCGATGAGGGCCTCATCGACATCACCTCCGTCTTTGTGGTATTCCCCCAATACTTTGGCGCCAGGAGGGTCCTTCCAATCTTCTGCACATAGCAAGGGATGAGAGCAGACATCATCCCTCTCTTTGGCTCTTTTGTCTTCTTTCATTTTTCACCTACTTCTTGATTAAAATCTGCACTCTGGCATAAATCCGAGTCCCATCTTTGAACTCTTCCATTGATATCTTCCAATCCTCTACTTCTGCATTCAAGCGCTCAAAGAAGCGATCCAATTCCTCCACTATCTTCTCCGCCTGCTCTCCATCTCCTCCAATCATCTTTATAATCGAGGATGCCTGCATCTTTTGGTCCATATGCAATCCTCTCTCCATCTTATGAATCCCATATTATCCTTTTCAAATCACCTTACGTAGCGTTCGAATCAACTTTTGCCCAGATAGGGTAATACCCTCTCGTCAATGATATATTTCACATTAGGGCCGATTACGAATACTGGTGAATATCCGAAGAAATTGAGCTCAAAGACCTCATAAAGGACGACATTAAAGAAAAGGGACTTGATGCGCTCCAGCTCTCTCTTGTCGAAAGCCGATTCAGCCGTGTATTTGGCCTGTGTCACTATTTTATTGAGTGGTTCGAGGACCTCGCTGCGCAGGACTTCAAGCCTTAACTCCAATAGAGCCTTGGCCATACGCCGGCTGAATACCACTTGGAAATGCCTCATTATCACCACTTGGATGACGAGTATGAGGATTATGAAGGAAATATTGAGGCCCATAGTGGAGCCAACGGCGATCACACGACCGAGCACGGAGCCTGTGAGAAGAATCGCTCCCGTGAAAAGGAGACCTATGCCTACTGCCACTAGACCTGCCGCTACAAGTATGGCCGACTGGGAAATCAACCCCCTTTCTCTGGCTATATCATACCTGGCCTTAAAAGCGCGCGCAATCCGCGTGAATCCCTGTGATTGAGGCTCGGCTAGGACCACTACCATGAAGAACAGTACGATTATGCTAGCTTGAAAGATGACTATCCAGCCAAGACTCGTATCCATGGCGCCTTGGAAAAAAATAAAATATAGTGCCATGAAAACGCCGGTGCCGAAGAGTATAAAGAAGCTCACAGCGAGGGGAACCATTCCTCCAAGGAATATGGTAATTCCCACTTCAATGGCTAGACGTGGCCTGTGGCGTAGCAAGAAGAACACTGGACGAAGCGAGTCCCAGCCGATTACCCTTCTGCATGACTCGTCGCGCGGCCCTTTCTTTGTCGTAGGAAGGAAAAGTATTATGAAATTGAATGAATACAAGATGAAGGCAGCTATGAACCATGCCAGGACACCTCCTGGTATGGTTAGGATCAAAGCGGCAGCTAATATGAGTAGGAAAAAGGCTATTAAATAGCCAAAGGTAAGGCCACGACCGTGGCGATTGACTCTTTCTAAAATTCGTTGCTCGTATTCGATAGCCTCAATGACCTCGCCTTTCACACCATCTGGCCAGTTCAAATCCCTGCATATTCCTGCTACTCTAACCACGCTATGATTCTCCTTGCAGCTCGTTTCGAGAGGGTAGCATCGGTGTTACTGGCTATATACGATTGCATTATCGGGCAATCGGTTCTGAAGGATTATGAAAATTCTCTTTGTTAGCAACTTCTCTCCCTATAACATGCCTAGCTTGCGAAGACCTTCGATTACACCGTCAGCATGCTCTGCTTCCGTCACCAAGTCAGCTGCCTGCTTGGCCATGAGTGAGGCGTTGGCTACTGCGACTCCAAATCCCACACCTCTGAGCATACGCACATCATTGTCCGAATCGCCAAATGCTACTACGTTTTCCAAATCTATCCCCAACAGCTCGCAACCCTTGCGCACGCCGTTGAGCTTACTGTGCCCTGGCTCCATGATATGTATGGCGAAGCCTGTTACTTCCACTTCTATTGGCCAGTCTTGAAGGATTTTCTTAACTTTTTCCACATCGCAGGACCGCTTCAAAGCTACTTCAGTTTCTCTCCAATGGTCGGTAAAGAGTCTCTCTGCCTCAGGCATCCTCTGCTTCAAATACTCCCAGGCCTGCAAGGGGATGGTGCCGTTTTGAAGTTTGTATACCTTTTCCTTATAGTATACTATACCTCCATTCTCAGCGATTAGGGGTCCCTTCACACCGATGAAGGAAGCCAGACCGAACACGACGGGAAGGACATTACCACTGGCGATCATGACATGGTATCCATTTGCCTGCACTTTGCGCAAAGCCTCTATCGCTTGAGGTTGTATCCACTTCCTGCCATCGGTGAGGGTCCCGTCAACATCAAAGGCCGCGGCCTTAATCAGGAGCATCCGCTCCGGTTCTCAAGTTCACTCGCCTCTCGAGTTGAGCGCCCCCTAAGCTCCCCTAACGTGGTCACGCGTTCGGCGAAAGCGTTGTGCTTATGGATGGATTCCAGGCTCTCGCTTCTGGCTGTGACTATTACGTCGTCAGGTAAATCAGAATACCTTTTCAATACCTTGGTCAGGATATCTCGGACCACATCTTCAACGAACTTTGGGTTGGAATGAGCTTTTATTACCACGAAAGCTTCGTCCGAGCGTTTCAATATCTCATACGTAGGCGATGAAAAGGATTCCTCGAGTATCTCTATTAGGTCGTTAGCTTCCACATCACACTGCTCAGGCACCTCGACCATCAGGGTAGATACATTCCTTTGGTTATGCGAGATGGTAGGAAATCGACCATCCAACCGTATCTTATCCCCTACTTGTTCCCTCACGGTCTCCATGGCGCAGGGGCAAGCTGTCATGCCTATGGCCTGGGCTCCTATCATCTTCTTGAGCCCATTCCCTCTTTTAGAGCTGGCCTTCGCTACTAATTTGTACATCTCTCTAGTCAGCCTGCCGCTGGGATTCTTTCGGTCTAAGAAGTAGTCCGCATTCACAGTCACTTCAGCATATGATGCGTAACTATGCTTTTCTAAGAGACCGCGACAAATATTGGCGGCAAGGATCTCTAGGCCGGGTACAGGTTCTTCCGCGCTCGACGCCAGCACTTCCTCTATGACTTCAAGGTTTCTTGAAAGATGTGATCCCCTGAGATTCGAAGGAAGGTCTACGAATACATCCAGGACGCAATTCAGGCAACAGGCTGCCCCAGATCTTTGAACGGTCACCTGCTTTCGTACTTCGGTCACGCCTACGCGCGTCAATTTGAAACCGTTCAGAAGACGCCGGCTTTGAACGTCTGAAAGGGAGATTCTATCACCATGAGCAGATTTATCGCTGGTTCTTAAACACTAATCCAATAACCACATTTTTGGTAGCCTATAAGATTTTGGTAATCAATATAGTCAAATCCGAATTAGGTTATAGCTCCTTGAGCCTAATCCAAGCTTCTCCGCATAACTCAACTGCACCGTCCAATCTATTCCTTTTAAAGCTTTGATTTTATCCTTACCCGGCGGCAAATGCTCTTCTTCCAAGCAACTCCCAGGGATTCCCGCTTGAGCGTTCACAAGATCCGCTGCTGCTTGATCTATGGCTACGATGTCTCTAGAAGCTAGGATGCCAACGTCGGGGATTATGGGAAGGTCACTCCATGAGGGGCAGTCGCACAAGGGAGTGAAGTCCATAACGAACGATATGAAACCTATCTTGTCCCTTTTCGACATCATTATGCCATAACAGTACTCCACTATCTTCTCCATGGTCTTCTCATTACTGCAATCCTTTCCAGCTTCAATAGCATCATTGAGACATGTGATGAAGCATTCACCGCAACCTATGCATCTATTCTTATCTATCCTAGCGACTTTCTTAACAGCGATGGCGCCTGCGGGACAGCTCCTTGCGCAACGACCACATCCTCTGCATTTTGAGGTCTTAACCTTAGGATGTATTTCACTATGCATTTCCAGCTTCCCGGCCCGCGAACCGAAACCCATTCCTAAGTTCTTCAAGGCTCCCCCGAAGCCGGTCGCGATGTGACCCTTGACATGAGTAACGCATATTATGGAATCAGCGTAAACGGCCACGCTACCAACTTTAACAGTTTTACAGTGTTTAAGATCAACTCTAATCTCCTTTTGGTCCTTTCCAATTAGGCCATCAGCGATTATTATCGGGGCGTTGATCACAGGAGGGAAAAATCCGTGTCTCGCCGCTGAATTAAGGTGGTCCACAGCGTCCGCCCTACCTCCCCTGTAGAGAGTGTTGGCATCAGTTAGGAAAGGCCTGCCACCTTTTTTTGCGACGAGGTCGACCACCTTGGCGCAGAACTGAGGTCGCAAGAAAGTATGGCTTCCTGGCTCCCCAAAATGAGTTTTAATTGCTACCAGATCTCCTTTATTGAATGTCTTATCGATTCCTGCAGCCTTGAACAGTTTGGCAATCTTATGCGGAACATTGCGTGATTCCCTGTCGGCCCGCAAATCGGAGAAATAGACGTCTGACATCGATTTGATACTAAGGGTTATATGTAAATCAAGCTTGCGAACCACCGGCCGACCACAAACAAAAAAATGTGTTTATATTTCTGCCTCGCGGTTTTTTCCTGACATTTTTTTCGGTTGGCATTACAATAAATATTATGAATAAACCTCATTCAGGTTCCGCTGATGGTAAAAGAAAATAAATTTTGTCTCAGGCTAAGGCACATCAATTGAGATTGTGGTCAGATGATCTGCGGCGTGGATGAGGCGGGTAGGGGGCCTTTCATTGGGCCGTTGGTGATAGCTGCTGTTATGGTGCCAGATGACGTTACTCTAAAGGCCATGAAAGTTCGGGATTCAAAGCAGCTATCGCCTGCTCGAAGGGAACGATTGGCCGAAGAGATCTTTACCTCTTCCCAGGTTAGGGTAAGGATAATAGAAGCCGATGTCTTGGACCGATTGATGGTAAGAGAAGACCTAAACCAAATAGAGGTAAAGGAATTCGCTAGTTTAATCTCCGAGCTCAAAGCAGAGCACGTGTTCGCTGATGCTTGCGACGTCGACCCACGACGCTTTGCCCGCAACATCGAATCCTTACTCCCCTATAAACCCGTTTTAATCTGTGAGCATAAGGCGGATGAAAAGTATCCCGTAGTCTCTGCGGCATCCATCATCGCGAAGACCTTACGCGATCGGAGAATGAGAGAGATAGAACAAGAACTTGGTACGGAGATTGGAAGCGGCTATTCACACGACGAAAAAAGTATAGCATTCTTGGAAAAATGGATAAAGGAAAAGCGGGATGTACCGCCCCACACGCGGAGGAGCTGGGAGACGGTTCGGAGCCGGCTATCAGTCTCAAAGAACGCGAAGCTGACCGAATGGGAGTGGTAATGAATGGCGGATCAGGTTTGCAGGCCTATTCTACAGCAGACTATCGATCGATTCAATGAGAGGGTGGCTAAGGATCCAGAGCTTAGTCGAGAGACCTCCAGCTTAACGAAGAAAGTACAACTGGACTTGGGTTGTGAGTTCTATTATTTCACTCTAGAGTCGGGAAAAGTAAATAGTTTGAACGAGGGAATAATATCTGAGCCAGATATCACCATCATTTCAGATCCTGATACAGTCACGAAGCTCTTCAAAGGTGAAATGAAGATAATGAAGGCCTGGGCGTTGAAGAAGATTAAGGTGAAAGGCTCTATCGACGATGTGCTGAAACTGAGAAAATTTTTCTAGCGCCTGGCTTAAACTTTCTCAACTTTTCGCTTTGAGAATGTCTTAGACCAACGGTGAAGAGCTCACTTCAAATTTAGTTTAAAAATGTAATTAATGAATATGACATAATCATAAAGCTCACTGAATTTTAATGCAAAACGAAGTTGACTGTTACCTGAAGAGTTCAATCAAGAAAAGGAAGTGTAAACAATTTCAGATCTATTTGCTTCTAAAATTTAGTCTTTAGCCTTAGGTTTATCACCTTTTTAAATGCACGTTTCAAGAGGGGAATAGCAGCTTGCACGTCTAACTCAAACAAAACGCATCTAGGGATTCTCTCGCCTCGCTAAGATAATTAATTAAAATAATCATTCTAATCGTTCGATCCTTACCCTACAGCTCCGTAAATACGTTAGATAAGAAAACCCCAGGTCCGAAGAAAGGAGAATAGGGTTGACATACCAAAGGTTTAAAAAGGAATTCTCTGTTAGGAGTTCTCCACAAGAGCGGGGTGGGGTAGCCAGGACATCCCGTCGGGCTCATAACCCGGAGATCGGTCGTTCAAATCGACCCCCCGCTACCATTCTTTTCAACAGTGAATATAGAGGAGGAGAAAGGCTGTTGATGCCGTTCTAGTTTTTCGAAAAGCTAATCTATTTGCAGAAGGTCAAGGAAAATCCGCAGCTAACAACTGAGGGGAACGTCATTTGGCTAGGGTTGAGGTCCTCGTAATCGGCGGAGGTGTCACTGGTGCAGGCATTGCCCGAGACTTGGCGCTACGTGGCGTGGAAGTGCTGTTGTTGGAGCGCGGGGATTTTTGCAGCGGCGCATCTGGAGCGAATCACGGCATGCTGCACAGCGGTGCTCGGTACGCGGTGACAGATCCCATATCTGCCAAGGAATGCGCTGAGGAGAACAAGATCCTGAAAAGGGTGGCCTCCTTTTGCATAGAAGAATGCGGAGGCATCTTTGTCTCTCTCCCGGCGGATGATCAGAGGTTCGCATCGGCATTCGAAAAGGCATGCCGAGTTACAAACGTGCCCTGTGAGCATTTGACGCCCCAGGAGACCAAAGCTAAAGCGCCATGGATTTCAAATGACATCGTGGCAGCATATGCAGTCGAAGACGCTTCGATCGATCCCTTCTCCCTCACGCTAAGCAATCTGGACTCGGCGCGCCAGGCAGGGGCTGAGACACTCAATTACAAAATCGTCACATCGATGCGGGTCAAGGGGCAGAGCGTGGAAGAGATCATCTTTCGAGATGCTTTCACAGGAGAAAGCTCTAGAGTTAAACCCGAATTGGTGGTCAACGCTGCGGGGCCATGGGCTGGAGAGGTAGCGGCCATGGTTGGTCTGGAATTGAGACTGGGAGCAGATAAGGGCTCGATGGTGGTGCTAGATGGCCGGTTAACTAACAGTATTGTAAACCGCCTTCGCCCCCCTTCCGACGGAGACATCTTGGTTCCCAACCATTCTTCGACCATCATTGGAACTACATCCATTCCGCTGGAACATCCCATGTCAGTATCCGCCACCCGTGCTGAGGTGCAGCTACTCATTAAAGAAGCCTCACTGATGATACCTAAGGTGTCTGAGGCAAGAGCTATTAGGGCTTATTCAGGGATCAGGCCCCTTCTTTATCCTTCTGGAAGGAAGTCAGAAAGAGGTTATCGCATAATCGACCACTCGGAGAAAGGGGTAGAGAACATGATGAGTGTGGTAGGAGGAAAGCTCACCACCTATCGCCTCATGGCGGAACGTGTAAGCGATCTAGTATGCAGGGCTATAGGAAAGAGATCGTCATGTCATACTAGAACAGAACCCATCTGTTCAGATGAAGGAGAACCACATTTGGAGGGTGTATTGGAAATCTATAGGCGCCGATTACTCAGAAAGTATGGGCCATCTGGTAAAAAAGTAGGGGAATTTTGCCTCAAGCGACCCCAAGGTATTGAGGTAGCCTGTTCTTGCGAGCAGGTCCTGCAAGGGGAGCTGGAATATTTCGCATCACACCCTGACGTCAGAACTTTAAGCGATCTGATGCGCCGAACCCGGGCAGGCATGGGATACTGTCAAGGAGGTATGTGCGCCCTAAGAATGGTGTCTGCCTTGGCCAGAAGGATGGAACAGGACCCCAAGATGTTGCTGGAGGACTTCCTTTCTGAGAGATGGAAAGGTTTGTTCCCAGTCCTGGAAGGGGAACAGCTACGTCAAGAGGTGATGAAGAGGTATCTCCTGACCGGGACCTATCACCTTATAGTAAGGGAAGGAACAGCATGAAAGAATTGAAGCCCATGCATACCGACATCCTTGTGGTTGGCCACGGCGCCTCTGGACTGCTGGCCGCTTCAGCACTAGCTAAAGACAATAACGTCCTGGTAGTCGGGAGAGGGACGACGGCCACATCCTTGTCCACCGGTTGCATATCATACGTTCGTAAGGACATATTGAGGCAAGAGCGGAATAGGATTGACCTTGGGGCGTTAGCCCTTTCGGTCCACCCCTTTAATGACATTATAGAACGCGGATCATTATCCTTAGAAGAGATCCTTCCTGAGGTAAGTAGGTTCTTCCTCAGGTCTCTTTCTGATCAAGGGCTTGAGATGACCGACGACGCCTTTAATTTCTTCGACATGCTAACCAACGCTGGAAATATCTATTCATGCTCTATCGCGCCTTATTTTACCGCTTCGGGGCGTTTGGATCGGATGCAGGGTCAGAGGATGGCTCTCCTCGGGCTGGAAGGATTTAGGGATCTGGATTCTAGATTGGTAGCGCTCATGTGCGAGAGCAGGCTCGAAGACATAAGGGTCCGGGCCCACCAAAGGAGGTTACGTCTTGCAGGCAGGTCAGGCGATATGACCTGCTCAGAGGCATCGATGGCTATGCGCTCCCTTGAAGCCCAAGAGGAAATCTCCTCCATCATTTCTGATTTATCGGAGGATAACGTGGCCATACCTCCGCTATTCGACCTGCATCATCTGCACCGAGGCATGTCAGCATTGTGTGCCAGGACAGGCAGGAATGTCTTCGAGCTCGTCACCCCTCTTTCCTTGCCTGGGCAGCGCCTACAGCAGGCGCTAGTACGCAGTGCCATAAATCATGGCTGCCGCCTTTTCTGCGATCGCGTGGTAACCCGCCTACAAGTGGAGGGTGCTCGCATTGTTGCGGCGAGGATAGAAACACCCACTAGGACTCAAAGAGTGAGCTTCAACTCCATGATTCTGGCCACGGGGAATCTGGTGGGTGGGGGCTTAATTCTTCGAGGACAAGAGGTCATAGATCCGTTCTCGATATTTAAGGTGGGCCGATTCGGAGAGATCCAATCCTTGCCTGAGCAAACGGGATACGATACTTTCATGCGCTCGGTGGTGGAGAGTGGGTACTTAGTCACGAATGAGATGCGCCTCATCGACAAGGACGGAAAGCCGTTTGAGAACGCATTTGGCGCAGGAGCGGCTTTAGCGAGCTTCTCTTTCCCGACCGGTGTGGGCTTGGGAGGGGAACTGCTGACCGCTTGGGTGGCAGCTAAATACGCTGGGGAGGTGAGCTGAGACGTCAGATAACAGCTGCATTAAATGCGGAAGCTGCCAAATAGCCTGTCCCGTGGTGGCTTGGGAAGGGCTCTCCCGTTTCTCAGGACCAAGGGGTCTAGCCGTAGAGGCATTGCGCTTTCCTCAGGATTTGGCCTCTGTTCGCGACAATGTCTACAAGTGCACCGCTTGCTATCGCTGCACTGAGGTGTGTCCAGCGAATATCCCTTTGACCGAGCGCATTTTAAGCATCAGGAGCACTCTTTTCTCGCCTGAATGGTTATTGGAAGGGCATGGGCGTATACTGCGAAACATAGACTCTCATCGCCGATCCGTGACCCCGTCGCAAAAACTCCCAGCTTTCGAGCCAGCTAAAGCGGACTTGCTTTACTTTCCAGGCTGTATTTCAGAAAGCAGGCTCCCTGATATCGCCCTAAGCACCGCCACTGTATTGAAGAAGGTAAGTCTCTCCTTCCACGTTCCTGAGAGATGGTCCTGCTGCGGCGCCCCCTTAGAGAAGGTGGGGGATGAGGAAAGGCTGCTCCTGTTGCGTGAGGAGAACTTGAAAGCATTCGACCGTTTCGAAACACTGGTGACATCATGTCCTGGCTGCGCTACGCACTTCCATCGAAAGTATGGGTTGCAGGCGCTGCATACCATAGAGCTGCTTTATGAATCAGTGGGTGCCAATAGGTTGCCATACGCCCCTTCAAAGAAGAAAGTTAGGGTCGCTCTGCACATGCCTTGCCATTTAAAACGCACGCTCGGTCCTCATGTGATGGATTATGCCACAGAGATTGTGCAAAATCTTCCTGGGGTGAGACTAGTTGAAATGGAGGAGCCCGACCGATGTTGCGGGGGAGGGGGAGGAGTGCTAGCAGGGCATCCCGAGGTATCGTTGACGTTAGCTAAAGCCAAGGTTATGTCGGCACTGGAGGCTAAGGCCGAGGTGTTGGTGGCGCCGTGCCCCTTCTGCGTGATAAACATCAGACGCGCAGGGGGTTTAGAAGTCAAGGATTTCGTTCCATTCCTGAATGAGCATCTGAAGTAGGCTGGAAAATCAAAATATATAGGTAGCGAGTTTGGCCTTTTGTGAGCGAGGAACGGAAGAAGCCGTTATGCTTTACGTGCTTGTATCGCGATTCGAGACCAGAGGTTGGTGTGATAGGGGGCCGACTAATTTACTGCATGAGAAAGGATCGTGTTGTATCCCCGAAGTTTACATGCGAATTATACTCTAGAGCCACTGAGAAGGCCAAAGAGCAGTTGCGCAAATCGCTCTATGGCGTTTATGAAGAAGACGAGGAAGGCTGACTTATACCCATTCCAATATGTTGGCGGGTCTTTGCTGCTCTGCACCTTTTATTTCGAAAGGTATCCATTGGGAGGAGGTAGGATATCCACGCATGTTTCGCACCCGCAGCATCTTGTTGAGCTCCTCATCGAAACGCAGTTCAATTACGCCGTCGGCGATGGCCATGAGATGGTTTACCGTCTTTTCCTCATGCACACCCTCATGCACCGAGACTATGGAGGAGCCATAATGCATACGAATGCGCGCGTTGGATATCTGGAAGAACTTCAGGACGACGTTGGGCTGATTGTAGAGGAACAAAGTGGAAAGGGAATAGAAGAAAGTTCGCGTGCGTTTCTTCGTCTCTTGTGATATGGAGCTTATGTTGAACATAATGGCTTCGAGGTCTGAAATCAATTTCACTCCAGAGGTGGATTGGCGCTCCTCGCTCGCGCCTAGAATGCTGGAATGATAGTCCAGGATGAAGAGCTTCTTCCCCAGGACGTCCTTGGTGGGAATCCCGAAGGCGCTCATAAGTTCAAGCACATCCGCGGGGGAGGTATCCACCGCTACAAAAATGACCACATCATCCTTCTCCAGGTAGCTCTGTACCAGGCTGACGTTAAACTCTAGCAGACCTATACCAGGGCTGCCGATTAGGAGTACAGAGCAATGATCTGGGAAGCAAGCGCGCAGCAACTCATCACCTCAGACGATCGGTGTTAGGCATATACTTCCCCCAAGATCCTGTTCTTGAAGGGCCATGGCGTTGCATTCAGTGAAAGGCTCTTCCCCATACAGCACTACTGTACCTCCTATGCGCTCGATCCTAAGACATATCGTAGCCAAATCCGCCAGTCTAGGCGCGCTGGCGCTGGAAGGTGAGAGGAGGCCAACGAACACGCTCATATTCCTCCTCATTGCAGCTAAGTGGTCGATGAGCTGTTCCATGACTCCGGTTCCGTAGATGGATTCCAAAGTATCAAAGCCGATAAGTGAAAGGTAAGGTTGCGCTGCGCCCTGCAGAGAATAGGAAACATTCTGCCACTTCAAGTCTGAGCCCGCATGCGTCCCTTCGATGGGCATCACGCATTGCCCATAGGAGGAGCCAATACCCTTGGCCATTTCAGGTATCCTCAGGAATCTCTCCATGCGCTCCTTGGTCACCATGGGTGCTAGTCGCCCGCAAGCGGTATCGGCACTCGTCTTGCGCATGGGCATCCAAATTACGCCTCTTCCTTGGGATAGGAAGTTAGCCACCAATGCCAGCTCCAAGGTGCCTGCCAAGGACATGGGGACCCCGCTGCCTAACTCCACCATGGCCACTGTGCCTCTTTCCAAGCCGCCCATGAGCAGATTGTCCAGGTCTTTCACGCCCGTGGAGAGCTTACCCTCTCGATCAGGGATGGGCGACCAGGCTCGGGAGGGTGTGATCTCTCTCTCCCAATTGTGGCTGAAAGAGCGCAGCTTTCCCCCTTTTAGGGTACACAGGTACTTTGGCTGCTGTATCTCCGTCCCGCGCAATTTGAGTATCTCCATCTCCCGTACCCTGCGACCATGGTGCTCGCTCAATGCTACTTTTATGACCCCATCGCCTAGGTAATCTAGCATAGGTTCGGGGCTCTCGAGGACATACACCACGTTAGCACCATAGCCTTCCACAAGATCCTTCTGCATGGAGGTCAAAAGCTTCACGCAACCCAGACCGTTTCTCTCAGCTAGG